>CAKZVB010000141.1 GCA_937922015.1 uncultured Granulosicoccaceae bacterium | reverse complement strand
GTACGTTGAAGTACGGCGGGGTTTTGTGAACGTAGGCCATTTGCATGGCGTCAAGCATGCTCCAAAGCACATCAAGCTTAAACTGCAATATATGCATCGCTTTGTCCTGTTGTTCACGGGTTTGAAAGTGATCAAGCGTGATAGCCAGGCCGTGTTCGACGTCTCTGTGCGCCTCTTTAATTCTGTTTTTAAAGTAGTCAAGGCCGCTGCTGTCTATCCATGGGTACTTTTCAGGCCAGCTGGAGATTCTTTGTTTATGTATGGTCGGTGCAAACATTTCGGTCAGTGATGAGCAGGCAGACTCCTGCCAGCTCGAATTTGCGACAAAATTTATGTAGGCATCGACCGCGAAACGAACACCCGGCAGCACATGTTTCTGGTTAATCACATCTTTACGGCTGAGTCCGGTTGCTTCTGCCAGTCTAAGCCAGACTTCAATACCGCCTTCGCTGCCGTTGGTGCCGTCGTGATCAATGATACGTTGCACCCACTGCTGACGAATCAATCGGTCAGGGCAGTTGGCAAGAAATGTGGCGTCTTTTCTGGGGATGGTAATCTGGTAGTAATAGCGATTAGCTACCCAGCCCTGAATCTGTTCGCGGGTAAGTTCGCCATCGTGCATCTTTTGCTGAAAGGGATGATAGATATGGTAGCGACTGCCAAGTGAGCGTAGTTTTTGTTCAAATAATTCTTTGGACCAGGCTTTGTCTCTGTTGCCAGTCATCGTTTTCCCCTCGAAGCTTGACGCTGTGTCACTGTGATTTTTTATGGTCAGTGTTTTCCGGCTGACGATATCCGGCAAACTACAGCTCTATTTGCATTCCGTCTTCGGCGACTTCAATACCATGATCTTTCAGGGTAGTTCGTTCGACTGAGTCGGGATCCAGAATAGGATTGGTGTTGTTAATGTGAATTAGTATCTTCCGGCAATCGAGATTGCTCAGTTCTTCTATCATGCCGCCGTCACCTGACTGCTGCAGATGCCCCATCTCGGAGGCCAGTTTGTTGCCGACACCCCGTGTTTGCATTTCATCGTTAGTCCATGTGGTACCGTCCACCATCAGGCAGTCAACATCAGCCATGATCTGCCTTGTGCGATCCTGTAAGCCGCCCAGACCGGGTGAATAAAAAACGGTTTTTCCGGTTTGCGTGTCGCGTATTGTTATCGCAATGTTGTCACCCGGATGCGGGTCTGTTCGATGGGGTGAGTAGGGCGGTGCTTTACTGTCGATAACCAGCGGTCTGAATTCGATGTTTTCAATGCCCGGTATCGCAAACCATTGTTCATCGATGTCTATCTTGTGCCAGTCAACCCCGCAGTAGTGTTCAAGCATATTGAGCACCGGGAAACCGCTGGTTAAGTCATTGTGTACCATCTGCGTACAATAGAGAGGCAGGCGGGTGTTGTGTTCTCTGAGGCTAAGCAAGCCTGTGGTGTGGTCGATCTGGCTGTCCATCAGCATGACTGCAGTGATGCCCGTATCTCTCAGTGATCGGCCGGGTTGAAGTTCTTTGCGGTCGCGCAGTTGCTGACCGATGTCCGGCGATGCGTTAATGAGCAGCCAGTTGATGTTGTCGCTGCTGACAGCAATTGAGGATTGAGTCCGGTCTATTGAATTGATGCTGTTATCGCGACGGCCGCGACAGGTTTCGCAGTTGCAGTTCCACTGCGGGTAACCGCCACCGGCGGCTGAACCTAGTACAAGTATCTTTAACATAGAAGCGGGTTGTGTTTGTGAGGTGAATGGATGTGTATTGAAACAAACACAATTAGTAACAGCGACAATCTTATGGACTGTCGCTGCTTAACTGCACGGCGCGATTAGCGGCTGTAGCAGTACATAGTTATTTCGAAACCTAAACGGATATCTTTTACGCTTGGCTTAGTCCACATGTTGATTCCTCAAGTTAAGTTTTTCTGGTCAACTAAATCAGCACGCTGGCTGACGCTTGCCGGTCGGTAAACCCGCTTGAAAACTGTACAGAACTCTTTACCGAAAAACTATAGATGTCATGAATGTCGGGAACATTCGGCAAGCCGGGATCGGACGCAAACGTGCAAGGCAGAAAGGGTGTAGCAGAGGCACGATGGTCCCCATGCGCGCAGTGCATGGGGACCATAGCGTGGACTTAAGTGGCGCTATGACATACGGATCAGAGTGATCAGAATGTGACAACAGATCGAATAGATTCGCCACTGTGCATCAGATCGAATGCCGAGTTGATTTCATCTAACGGAAGGATGTGAGTAATTAGTGGATCAATCTCGATTTTTCCTTCCATGTACCAGTCGACGATCTTCGGCACGTCGGTTCGCCCTTTAGCACCACCAAATGCGGTACCGCGCCAGTTGCGACCGGTAACCAGCTGGAAGGGACGAGTTGATATTTCAGCGCCCGCAGGGGCCACACCGACGATGATTGAGGTCCCCCAGCCTTTGTGGCAACACTCAAGTGCCTGACGCATGACATTAACATTACCAATACACTCGAAGGTGTAGTCGGCGCCGCCTTTGGTCAGGTCTACCAGATAGGGAACCAGATCCCCTTCAACTTCAGTGGGGTTCACGAAGTGTGTCATGCCAAAACGTTCTGCGATATCTTTGCGAGCAGGGTTCAGGTCTACACCGATGATCTTATCGGCACCGGCAATTCTGGCACCCTGGATGCAGTTCAGGCCGATACCGCCGAGGCCAAAGATCACTACGTTGTCGCCCGGTTTTACCTGTGCGGTGTTGATCACTGCGCCAATGCCGGTAGTAACGCCACAACCGATGTAGCAGATTTTTTCGAACGGTGCATCTTCACGGACTTTCGCCAGAGCGATCTCAGGCACAACGGTGTAGTTAGAGAAAGTCGAGGTGCCCATGTAATGGAAAATCTTGTCATTGCCACGCGAGAAACGACTGGAGTTGTCAGGCATCACACCCTGGCCCTGTGTTTCACGAATTTTCTGGCACAGGTTGGTTTTACCGGATGTGCAGTAATCGCAGGTGCGACACTCAGGTGTGTAGAGTGGAATCACGTGATCACCAACTTTCAGCGAGGTGACTCCTGCGCCAATTTCAACCACGACGCCGGCGCCTTCATGGCCGAGGATAGCTGGAAAAATACCTTCGGGATCATCGCCGGAAAGTGTAAATTGGTCCGTATGGCAAACACCGGTTGCTTTGATTTCGACAAGTACTTCACCGGCTTTGGGGCCCTGTACGTCGACTGTTCCTACCTCCAGCGGTGCGCCGGCTTTAACGGCGATTGCGGCTCTTGATTCCATAGTCTTTCCTCTAATTTAGTTGCGTTGAGTTCGGTTAAATTTTATTTGTCGCGGAAGTAGTTTCTGTTCATCAGGCGATCGGCCACCGGAACCGCGTGTGCGCCAGAGGATACTTTATTTGAGGCTAACTAAAACTACAATTAATTGGTCAAATATTCTAGTTACCCGAGTATCAGGTGGTTTTTTATCTACGGCAAGGTATGCTTCCCTGGGTGGCTGTTACGGCAGTCAAGTGATGCGTCGAAATGCCGGTACGAAGCGCCAGCAAACACAAAGTAGTGCCAGCAATGCAGGAATCCAGCGCAAATCTACCGGAGATTCGGCGATTTTGGTGAGCTTTGCATCAAATAAGGCACTCGCCATGTCGCCAGCGGATTTTATTTCGTGGTATTCAAGTCCTACCACCTGTGATAACGCGATCAGGTGTTTGGACTTCAGGCTCGAGAGTTCTTCGCGTGTATTTCTGCCGCCACCGCCCGGTGATTGCATCACCTCATGGGGCAGCCAGTT
This sequence comes from uncultured Granulosicoccaceae bacterium, assembly GCA_937922015.1. Classification (GTDB taxonomy): domain Bacteria; phylum Pseudomonadota; class Gammaproteobacteria; order Granulosicoccales; family Granulosicoccaceae. The sequence goes on along the minus strand of CAKZVB010000141.1, from coordinate 12,010 downwards.
CCCGATCACGCGGCCGAGGTTGTCGGTTTTCGGAATCGGCACCGGTGAGTCGCCGCCAACACCTATCACCATTCCTTTAACATCCATTCCAGCGATTTTTTTTGGTATGCCTGATTGTCCGGGGCGAAGTGGCGGGGCTTCGTGTCCATCGCTGATCAATACCACGGCGGTTTCATTGCCAATTGTATTTGCGGCGCGCAGACTCTGGTGTAGGCCTTTGCCAACACTGCTGCCGTTGAACCAGCGCATTCTGCCATCAAGCAGTGCCAGTGAAGCGCTGAGCCCGTCGTAGTGCTCGCACACATCCAGTGGTCTTAGCAGCGTAATATTACGCTGCCCGGTAAAAACGCTCCAGCCGACCTTGGAGCCACAGGGTAGTTCTTGTATCAGGTTTTGTGCGGCCGCTTTGGCAAGGTTAAGTCGGCTGACAGTTTTACCGTCCAGTTTGACGTCCTCGACGTTCATGCTCTGTGATATATCGAATGTCAGTTGATAATTGTGCACCGGACGTTTCAGGTTTACCGTCGGCAGGAAAATGGCGACGGCCATAAAAAGCATAGCCAGCAACAAGGGCAGGCTGCTGAGGCGCGATGTCCATTGGCTCTTGTTCAAGACTTCACCCCGGTTCTAGTGGTGACAGTGATAAGGATCGCACAGCAGTAAAAGGCAATGTATTGATTCATGAATGGAGAATCGGGCGTCATCACTGCGCTGCCACATTTCATTGCCAGTTGACTCTTTGTGTCATCGACAATAGCACCAGTAAGCCACAAAGAATCATGGCGCTAATTAAAAACCACTGGCTATAGTCTGTTCTGGGAATGCGTTCAAGGTAGGTTAGTGGAAGGTTTTGCTGTTCATCTATGCGTTGAATAGCTTTGGTTAGAGATTCGGGATCCGCTGCCTGAAATACCTGGTATTCAACATCCAGTCCGGAGAAGAATTTGTGTAATGCCACCTCTTCAAGGGTCGAATCAACCTCGGTGCCGACTAATTCAAGGTTGGGGCTGTTCGGGCTGCTTTCTATGTAGATAAAATACAAACTTATATTGTTTCTTTTTAATCCTTCAGATATTGCTTCGCGAATTTTGGCGTCCAGTTTTGCACCACCGTCTGACACCAGCATAATCACCCGGCTGCCAGAGTAGCTTCGCCCTTCAAAGGCTTCTATCGCCGCCAGCAATCCGCGACCCATATTGGTTTTACTGGGGCCACGACCAATGTCACTGGCATCCAGTGCTGCCTGTACGATAGAGATGTCATCGGTAAACTGTGTCACCCGCATCGCGGCAGAGTTAAACAATGTAAGTGCATAGCGGTTGTTTGGTCTTTTAGTCAGCAGCCAGCCCAGTGCTTCTCGCAGAACGTCGTTTTTTGACATCTGCTTGCGAACGGCAACGTAATCTTGTTTTGATGTCAGCTTGCCGGGGTTGGCGCCATTGCGATGAATAAACGCATCCATACTGGAGCTGCGGTCCATCACAATTGAGATTTCGGCACCCTTACCAATACGTTCAATGTGTGTCTCGGATCGACCGGGACCGGCCAGACCCACGATAATGCTTAGCAGGGTTAATAATGCGAGTAAGCGCCAAAGCCACTCCACGTATTTGCCTACCGGATCCTGTGGCAGCAATTGAGTCCATGAATAGGATAATGCATCCCGTCGATGACTGATAAGCGGTAGCAGCACCAGTGGCAGCAGAAGTAAAAACGGCAATTTGTCGAAGCTGATGTTTGCTAGCAACCGACTGGTCTCCCTGCAGTTGCGGGCAGCTTTGCTATTGGCGTTGCAAACCGCATCATGGCAGGTCCCTGATTTTAAAATCGGGGACTACTACATTGACCCGCTTGATTGGTTTGCCTTTGTCGCTTCTCGCAAAAGAGTCGTTTTCCGGCGCGAGTCGCAGCGTGCGCTCGAGGTTATAGCGTGCACTCCAATGGTTCGGGTTAGTCTCCAGCAGATCGCGATAGCGTTGTTTGGCCAGCTCAAACATTGGCAGGCGCTGTTCGGCGAGATTATCCGGGTGCATGCCCTGGCGAAGGTAGCTGTTTGCCAGATTAAACTGCGCGGCTTGTCCAGTGGGATTGTTGTCCTGATCGTTAATTATTTCATTATAGGCTTTTTCAGCGCGCTCAAACTGATCTGCTTCCAGTAACTTGTTGGCCCAGGCTAGTTGCGCGCGTGGGTCACGGGGTTTGTCGTCAGTGACTTGAATGCTGTCTACAGCGCGCTGGCTGGCATGTGCGGTGTGAATTTTTAAATACTGACTGCCTGCTATCGTTAGCAGTCCGACTGACAGCAACGCAAATCCCGTGTGTACGTAGCGACGTCTCATATCCAGTTTACTCGTTGAGTCATAGACAGCAGTAACAATACGCTACAACAAATCAGTGCTGCGATAAAAAAGGACCGGCTGTAATCGGTGCCGGGAATTTTCTCAAAATAGATCAGCGGTAGATTCTGTTGTTCATCAATATGCTGAACGGCTTCGTTAAGTGATTCGGGGTCGGCGGCCTGGAATACTTTATACTCGGTTCCCAGTTGCTGGAAAAACAGGTGCAGTGCAATTTCTTCACTGGCGGTATCTGCATCGGCACCGACTGTCTCAAGATTAGGGCTATTGGGGCTGCTTTCGATATAGATAAAGTACAAATTTATGCGGTTTTTTTTAAGGCCCTCTGATATTGCCAGGCGGGTTTTCTCGTCCAGCCGGGCACCGCCATCTGATACCAGCATGATCACCCGGCTACCGGAGTAGCTTCTGCCTTCAAAGGCTTCTATAGCAGCCAGTAGCCCGCGCCCCATATTAGTTTTACTTGGACCGCGACCGATGTCACTGGCGTCGAGTGCCGCCTGAACGATGGCGATGTCGTCGGTAAATGGAGTGGCCCGCATGGCAGCTGAATTAAACAACGTTAATGCATAGCGGTTATGCGGGCTTTGCGTCAGCAGCCATCCCAGAGCTTCCCGAACCACATCGTTTTTAGACTGTGATTGTCCCGCCTGCAGCCAGGACAATTGTTTGTTAAGTTCTTTGGTTTTATCTTCCTGGCTGTTACTTGCCCGGCGTATATGAGAGTCCATGCTTGAACTACGATCCATAACAATGGATATCTCAGCGCCTTTGCCAATTTTTTCTACCTGTGTTTCTGATCGACCAGGGCCGGCCAGCCCGATGATTAAGCTAAGTAAGGTCAGCAGTGCAAGGATGCGCCACACCCACTCTGCAATTTTACCGAGACCATCTTGCGGCAATAGTTCAGTCCAGGAATAAGATAGCGCGTCATTGCGTTGCCTGATAAGAGGCAGTAGAAGCAGAGGTAATAGCAGCAGGAAGGGCAGCTTATCGAAGCTGATATTGGACATTACTGCGCGTGCCTTTTCTCTGCGAGCATGAGTTGCCGGCTGAGCTTGTACAACGGGAAATCAGCAGGTGTTTTTTTCTGATCCAGGTGACTTTGCGCGAAAAAGCGCTCAGATGATGTTTTAAAAAATTCTTCAAGTTCGTTTTTCAGCGGCGCCAGCCATGGTTTGTGTTCGAGTAGTGCGGGCAGGGTTGCCAGTTGTACCGTAGCGCCCGCGCTTCGGTTGATGGCGTCGTGCATGTGTATCCATGCTGTGGGTATGTTGTCGGCTTTTGTTCCACCCAGTTTGCCGATTCTGTTTCTTGCATGGGCAAAGGGTAGCCGCACTTTGTCGTTGTTCTGCCGCCAGAACCACCACCCGATCCAGGCCAGTAGGGTGGCAGCTAACGCCAGCAAAGCGTTACGCATCCATTTGTATGCAACGCTGATATCTATGATGTCCGGGGCTGTATTTTCCTGAACTTTCGGCAGTAAGCCTGCAGAGTCTGCAAGTTCAGTAGTGATCGGGCCGAGCGTAAAGGACCATGCGCCCACTTCAACCACTGAGCCGTCAGTAAAGTAGAGTTCAAGGGCGGGGAGTTCGGCTGGAATAACGACGGTTGGTGCATTGATAATCTGGTAATCAATACTCAGCAGAAAATTTCCATTGTTATCTTTCGCCATGCTGGTGGAGCGGCGTTTGAGCCAGGTACTAATTCTGTTGAGAGGTAACTCGTCAATGAGTTCAGGATTACTGCCAAGCGGTATCTTTTGAACCAGCACATCCCCCAGTACATAACCGAAGGTACGTTCGGGATTTTCAGCGCTAACAGTGCTGGCGGGTTCGACCGAATTTTCACCGGGTAATGCAGCAACTTGTTGTGCATTAGCGGCAGTAGCTGTGAGCGACAAGCAGAGCACTAGTACTGACGTTGTCAGTGTCCGGGTCAATAATGCCGAGGTTATTCCCATACTACTATTGGCGCGCGTTGTAATTACCGGGCATGGGCTTGGCGTTCGCAACCAGGTTGCAGGTTTATGGGGTAGATTGCCGGAGGTGAGTATAGTCACGATACCATTTCCATAAAATACTGCGTCAGCTGCTCGGGGTTGAATTCACCTTCCATGAAAAAGGGCTGAATGTCCTGATCGGTGAAGGCTTCGGTCAGTTCTGAGCGCCGCCGGGATACATTGGCTAACCATTGTTTGCGGGTTGAGTCTCGTAACCACAGTTGCCTGCGGCGCCCTGATTCGGCGTCTCTCACTGACAGCCAGCCATTTTTGTCCGGTGGTCTGGTCTCTGAAGGATCCCATACAACAATTGGTACGATCGTCGATCCACCAAACTCTCTTATTACGGCAGAAAGCGAGTTCAGCGGCATGTGGAAGTCAGAGATAAGAAACACCAGTGAACTGGCGGCTCCCAGTTGGCTTGCACAGTCGGATAGTCCACTGAGGCTGCCTTTTCGGGCCGTAGCGACTTGTGTATTTTCCGCTAAGGTCTCGGCCATGGTAATGCCCGCTCCCCGGTTTGTCCTGGGTGGCATATAGATGTCGTCACGTGCTTTGTCATCGAATGCCAGAAGACCCACTGCATCGCCATGACGAAAAGCACTGTAGCCAAGTGCATTGATGAAATCCTCAACCACTTTTAGTTTGCTGCGAGTGCCTCCAAAATGCATAGAAGCACTGACATCGACAATCGCTTGAATAGTGACGGAGGAGTTTTGCCGATAAACCTTTACCAGCCAGTCGCGACGCACATCGCGCAGGCTTGCACGAAGATCAAGGCGACGTGGATCGGGTTGGTCAATAAGTTTGCGGTGGGACGCGAAAGACATACCGGAACCCACGCTTCGGCTGCGATGAGCACCGGGGCGATTTCCGCCTGGTGTACCCGGCAACTTATAAAAAAACTCCTGTGCTTGACTCATTAGCCTGTTTTAATATTTTCAATGTTGTGATTCAGGATCATAGGATTTTCAGTCATCAGTTTCTTTCTATTGCCACCATATAAGTTCTTACCCGTGCAGGATTTAAGGGGCGGCAATTCGATTGATCATCTGATTGATAAGTGCGGGTGCTATCTCTGCGCGTCGCAATTCGTAAACCGGTGTAAAGAAGACACGATGGCCCAGTGCCGATGGCAGAACGTGAATCAGATCTTCCGGTACCAGATAGTCACGTCCATCGATCCACGCGGCGACTCTTGCTGCACGCAAAAATGCGCTCATCCCGCGCGGGCTGGCACCGGCAAGAATGAGTTTGTCCATGTCGACGTTTTCAAGGTTAATTCCAAATCTTTGCGGAATTGAGGTGGCATCCCACAAGGCCAGTGCATAGCGCTCAATGGCCGGACTTGTTCTGACGAGTCTCTGGATGGCCGCACCAATCTCATTGAGCTGGTTGCCCTGACATATTTCAGTCGATATTTTCTGGATAAGCGTATCAACGTCGTGATACACCGGATCAAACACCAGCGCCCGACGGATGTCCGGATCGCGTGGGGTGGTCATATTCAGTTCAAACATGAAGCGATCACGGGCAGCCGAGGCGAGCTCGAAGGTTTCTTCTTTCTCGACCTTGTTGCGATCTGCAAATACGGTCATGTGAGGAAAATAAAATTCACGATTAAAAGCGGTAACCGAGCGCTCGGCCATAGCGCGTAGTAAAAGCGATTGTACCTGTGGCCGTGCACGATTGATTTCGTTAAAGAAGAATGTGGTGAGGCTTTCGCCCTGTCGCAGCAGAGGCCCCGGATCTATGCGCGGCTGTCCTTCGGCGTTAACGTAGGTGTGATAGACAAGATCAGAGGGCATCAGGTCAATGGTGCCTTCTACTCGTTCAAGGTCACCACCGATAGCGGTAGCGAATGATCGAAGAATAGTTGTTTTGCCAACGCCTACGTCGCCTTCGAGCAAAACGTGTCCGCGTGCGAAAAGCGCAATATTGATAAGGCGGACGAGTGGTTTCTGGCCAACTACGACGGATGATACGGCTTCTTCCAGCGCCAGTGCAGTGTGGCGCCAGTCTTCATGCAATGTGTCTGACATGTGGGCAGATTTCTCCAGAATCGAACCAGATAAACAATCATACAGCAATTAACAGAAGCGATGGCGATAGAGCGACTTATTTGATAGTGGCTATGTTGTGCAAGTGTTTCACTGATGTGGTGGGGTCATCGTTATCGTGTTATTTGTTTTATTGATGGTAGCTGCATGGTCATGAGTTGACAGTTAGCATAGTGGATAATCCCGACCGGGAGTTTGCGCAGTAGCAGAGTTCAGCCGCGCAGACTGCTAATGCACAATAAAATTTCCATAGGCACGTGTGCCGTCGTCTGTGTCTATTTCCTCTATGACCTCGCCGGTTTCTGCGTCAATGACTGACACCGTATTGCTGAACCAGTTAGCCACGTAGACATGTTTATCGTTCGGGTGGGTGTAGATACCCTCTGGATATTCACCAACCTCAAGCGTATCTGTTACCTTTAGAGTGCCGGTATCTATGACGCTCACCGTGCTGTCGTACTGATTGGTTACATAGGCGCGGGTGTCATTAAGTGCCAGGCTAATAGCATAGGGCCTGTCACCCACCCGGATATCTGCCAGTCTTTTCATTGATTGGGCATCCAGTATGGTGACTGAATTGCTCTTGACGTTGGCAACGTAGATTCTCTCGCCCCTGGAGTCGATTGCCATACCGAATGGGCGTTCTCCTGTCGGGGATGGTATGCCTGCTTTATTCGTTTCTGTATCGATTGTCTGTATGTTGTCGTCGTCTCGATTGCTGACATAGAGAGTGCTTGCATCGGGGCTCAAGATGAGTCCTGATGGTGATTTACCCACCGCAATGCGTGTAGTGGTAGTCCAGTTTTTCAAGTCTATTACCTCTACATAGTTTTCATACCAGTCTGCCACGTAAAGGGATTGGGGCCCGGCAATCAGTGCCAGTGGTCCGGGGCCTGTGGAAAGTGTGCGTATTACTTCCAGTGTGGTGGTGCTGATAACTGATACGGTGCCATCGCCCGGGTTTGAGATAAAAACCAGCTCGCCGTCAGGACTTACACTGACACCGGCGGGTTCTTTGCCGGCCTTGATTGTTTTTATGTTTTCATTGGTTTCGGTATCTATAACACTTACATTGCCGGCGTTTTGATTGGTGGCGAATGCCAGTGGAGCTGCCTCCACAGGCACAGCCCAGCTGCTGAACAGAACTGTCATGCTCCATAGCAGCTGCTGGTGTTTACTTATAAAGTGTTTTTGCATCAGACGGCAGTTATCTGTTTCACTGTTGAGCTTCAGCCAGCTTTTTAAGGTTGGCCAGACCTGCCTGGTAGATTGCCGTGACTGCAGAAATTGCGGCTTCTTCGTTTAGTTCCGGTGGTGGGTCATTGTTCGGGTAGCCTCTGTAGAACGCGCCCTTCCAGGTCACAATGCTGTTTTCACCGTCCGCTTTAACAGAGATAGTCGACGAGTAATTAGTGACGGGCAGGATCGCTACATCATGTGTGGCAGCAGGAATTCTGTACGAATAGCTCATCTTGTCTGCCTTGTGTTTCTTTAGCGTCTCAAAGATTTGCTTGCCGTCGGTCAGCGTAAGCACACGTTTGGCCCCGGCTTCGTTGCCGCCCTCGCCGGTAGAGCTCTCTACCATAGGTAACCAGGTTGCTGCGTCTGCGAAATTTCCGATCATCGCCCATACCTTTTCAGCGGGTGCATTGATCTCTATTTTTTCAGTTACCTTTTGACGAGTGGGTCCGTGTGCATGAGCACTTGCCATTGCAGTGATCATAAAAATCAAACAAACGAAATTTCGTTTTCTTATTCTGGCTAATAATTTCATCGATTTTTCTCTCATTGATTTCGGGTTAATGGTTTAAGGCTAGTTCTTGCCTGGTATCAGTGATTGTGGTGCATCAATAAAAACTACATCACTATCGGCGGCGGCGACTTGTTCCAGTGATGAGTCCTGCGTGGCGGTCATAGTGCTCATGCCGATTTGTCCGACAACAGGAAGGCCTTTACGAATTTTACGAACAGCTTTGTCGACTCTGTCGTGCAGTCGCGGTGTGTATGGCAATGAAAAAGCTCTCGGTATGGTTTTGCCAAGTCCGCGATCAAGATCAGTCCCCCAAAGATAGATAGTGGTTGGTTCGTCTATAGTTACCGCGTGCAAATAAAACTGCCTTGGCAAATCGGTGGCTGTCGGCCAGCCCAGTATACTCGGCCACGATTGATAACTTACCCAGAAAAATAGCGCGACCACTATGTTGCTGGTTGCCTTTACCAGCCAGTGCCAGTTTGAGTAGAGATTTAAACTCAATAGCAGGATTGCCAGCACTACGTAGCAGACAATAAGCCCGGTGGTGTCAAGAAGAGGAGTCCCGGACATCAGTTGCTAGTCCCTGTAAGTTTTTGCTTTTTCAATGTCAGGGCACCAGTGATTTGGGTAATTGATTGATATCGACCACCGAACCGTCGCTGGTCAGCGAGAATCGGACGGCAGTTTTTTCAGCGCCTTTTTCGGGTAGTGTCGTGGTGCCATAGTAGGCCACTGTATATACCGGATTTACCCGTGCTACTTTCACAGATACCGGGACTGAACTATTCGATTCTGATTCATAGTAGTGAACATTCACAACGTATTGTCCGGGTAGTTTGCCACGAATTGCCACGACCTCCTGATTGAGTGGGTTGTTAATGGTTTTACCTGATAGTTGTATAGTGTCGTTAAGCATGCCCCGGTCATCACGATCCAGGTGCACCAGACCTGTACTTCTATTTCTAAACCACGATACCTTGCCTTGCGGGTCTTCTACCCATGTGTCGATGTCGTCCGGACTGTTGTCAGGCCAGGTTACTGTGATCACGTACTCTGCTTCAATATCTATCTTGCCAGTTTCTTCTGCAGGTTTCAAAAATACGATCGCAATAAAAAATAACAGGATGAAACCAAGCAATATATTAAACAATAAATCCGTAAAAGGGTCTGAGCCGGATGCTGCACGCTGAGAGCTGACTCCAAGTTTAATCGCCATGGCTAATTGTGTTTGTCTTGTGCCTTATGCGAACCAGCAGCCCGATAAGGTGTTCAACAGCACGACCTAATATGAGGAATTGAAGGTTGAGATAAGTCGCCACTACCAGACCTGTCAGTGTCGTAAACAACGCCGTGCCCATGCCACCACTCATTAAAACTAAAAGCTCAGATAAGCCTTCTGCGCCATTGGTGCCAGCGGATAGACTGGTGTCTGAAAGTGAAGTGAAGATCAGGATGAAGCCAATGATGGTCCCGAGCAGGCCCATACGTATGGCAAGATCAACCATGAACCAGCCAAACTGCACCGGGCTGCGCAATTGGTCTGCGTATATCTCTAATAGAGAATCAGCCGAGTCTGCAGCGCTGCTTTGACGGTGATCGACAAGATTAAGATCATTGGCAAATGCATGTACCAGCGACTTATCTGGTGTCAGGCGGCGGCTTGATTGTGAATCCTCAGCCGCAAGCTCACAGCAGGCTTGTTGTATCCAGGTGGAACAACGAAACAGGTGCCATGCCGCGTAGATTGAACCTAGAAAGGCAAATAGAGTGATTAGCATTGCCATGTAACTTCGGTCAAGCCTGAAGACCATGCTCAACAGATTTTGATCCCACGCTACCCACAACATAAACAAGGCGCTGCAGGTCAGCAGCAGCCAGATTTGAAGGAAGTGAAAAGGTGGTTTCTGTTGAAAGCTTGCCGGATTCCTGAGTGCAGCGTTTGCTTTTGCAGTAGCTTCTGAGTCAACCATAATTAACGCAATCAGAATGCAGATAGCACTGCAGCATAATCATAACCCTTCCGCCATAAGTTTGGGTAAGGTGGGCCATGTTTCCATTGCGGATTGAATCTGTAGCGGGCTAAGAGTCCACTCGACAGCTATTTGGCTAAGGTAATATTCGGCAGTCGGGTTACCGTGGATGTGTGCCATTTGATACCAGGCAAAAGCTCTAACCGGATCATAGTCTACACCAAGCCCTTGTTTATAGAGATGGCCAAGATTTACCTGAGCTCCTGCATGGCCTTTGCCGGCTGCTTTATAGTAGAGAAGGGCGGCTTTCTCGAAGTCCTGAGTCGTGCCCAGGCCCAGATAGGTCAGGTTGCCAAGTGAGTTGAGCGCTGAAGGATTACCATCTTCTGATGCCCGCGTATAATAAATGTTTGCAGTGCGGTACTGTCCCTTTGCCATGGCATCGTATGCACTGATGGCCTTTCGCGACTGATAGAAAAAAGCAGCGATACAGGCAAGTACCGCCAGTGTAAGCGTCGTTACCCAAACAATAGTGATTGATTTAGACGTGTTAATCTGATTTCGCTCAATTGAGCCCTGCTGCCTGACTGCTTATATGTATACCAAATTTTTTTCGAGGCGGTGTATCTTAATTCTCCGAATCAAAGGCCATTGGTCTATTATGCTCTGGCTGTGATGTAATACCCATAGAATGGTGTGGTGAGTCATTATCATGAAACGGCAGACAGGAGCGAAAATGCAAATTCAACGGGCAGCGGGATTCAGGCAGGCAAGTCAATGGTGGTTGACCTGTCTATTTGTTATGTGGTGCGCTGTAGGCAACAGTGCCACCAGGTCCACACTCGAAACCGACAATCAGGCATCGGGTGATCGCTGGGGGGTATTGCGCGCGCAGTTGTTTGGCGATCAGGAAATCCAAAGTGGCACTGGCATTATCAGTTTTGATGCACCGGCTCGCGCTTTCGACTCAGCCAGGGTGACTATCACGGTCAAGGCGCTGGCCCCGCAAAGCGAAACAAGCTACATCGAGAAGCTCTACCTCATTGTCGACAACAACCCGGTGCCGGTGGCCGCGACGTTTCTGTTCGAGCCGGGAAATGACTGGGATACGGTCGATACCGAGCTTCGTATCAATGAATACACTAACATGCGGGTTGTGGCTCAGTTGAACGATGGCAGTCTGCACATGGACAATTCATTTATTAAAGCGGTCGGAGGCTGCTCTGCGCCGCCTAGCAGTTACGATCGGTCTGATGTAGCCAATATGGGAACTTTTGGCGGTGGCGTTAATCAACTGATCAATCCGAAAGTGCGAGCCGTTGCCAGGATACGTGTTACGCACCCAAATGCCAGCGGCATGCAATTTGATCAATTTACGCGTACATATATACCTGCGCACTTTATTCACACGATGGGCGCTAGTTACAATGGCAAAAAACTGTTTACAGTCGATACCAATTTTTCAATGAGCCAGGATCCGGTTCTCGGGTTTAATTTTAAACCATCGTCAGATGGTGAACTGAAGATCTATGCGGTTGACTCAAAAGATAACCGGTTTGAGAAATCGTGGTTGTTAAAGGCAGATGACTAGAGCTTCTGCCTGAAAGGCGTTTCCGCATAAGCATCAAAACATGGGGTATTTTCGGAAATACGATGAAAAAATTTATCTCGAATCTGTCATGTGTGGCCGTCGCGGCCGCTTTCGTATCATTATTTAGTGGTTTATCTTACGCTGCGACCGATATTTCCAGCGATACGGATGCAGGCCGCTGGGCACAATTAAAAACGGCCTTTTTTGCTGATAGAACGATAGAGTCTGGTGAAAATATCATTGTTCTTGAGGCTCCAGGTCGTGCCTACGATGCCGC
>CAKZVB010000140.1 GCA_937922015.1 uncultured Granulosicoccaceae bacterium | reverse complement strand
TGTCTTAGTAAATGATGGTACGATCATTTGAGGCGCATAGTTGTTCATACGTAACGAAAATGATCGATAATTACTATCGCCTTGGGCGCACCGTCAGGGCGCGTTCGCAGTAGCAGAGGTTCTGCCGCGCAGGCTCCTAGCATGGCGGATAGGGTAGTTTGTCCGCCACGTGGTTTGCATGGCATATAGCCGTCGATCAATCTCATTAAAGTATCTAAACGACAGCAACAAGCCGGGGCGCTTTAAAGAGCCAGCTGGTGCAACCTCTCACTGGCTGTTAAGCGTTATACCAGGCGCGGATTAACATCACCAAACGAGTCGTTATTTTTGAAGTTGAATTCGCTGGCGTATTTGCCTAGAAAATAGCTTAAAAATGTATTGAGGGCAGGGCGAACTCTGGGATCGTCGGTCATGTCTACAGAGTGATCGTTCAGCGTTTCTGTCATCAACGCTACCCAGCGCTGTGCGCCTTTGTCATTCATTAGCTGCATGGCGTTGTGTGTATGGTGAAAGCTAAGGCGAAACTCGCCGCCGTGATAGGCCCTGCCACCGCCCATGACATCTACCCACATGGCAGACTGTGTCAGCACGTGATGATGCAGGTTGCCGACACGTTCAAAGACGCTGGTAAACCAGGGCTCATCACTGTACACACGCTGATAAAAATTCTGCACGATATTAATAATTCGTTCCTGACCCAGTACCGAATGTAGTTGCCAGAATTGAATTGGCAGAGTGACATCGTCAGGCGCTGACAGGGAGGTAATGTACTCAAGGCTGGCTGCGTTCTCTGGAAGCAGCTGTTGCGCAATCGCGGCTTTTATATATTTATCGCGGATGGCAGCGGTTAAATAGCCGTGTCCGCCAGGGAAGTCTGGATAGTTGTATCGGGTCATTGAATTTGCGTGATGCCATACCTTGTTTATCGTGTGCGGGCTAGGAGTTTGCGCGGTAGAAGTCTGCGTAGCGAGAACGTGCCATGGCGAGGGCCCTTGTCTTAGTAAATGATGGTACGATCATTTAAGGCGCATAGTTATTCATACGTAACGAAAATGATCGATAAAAACGCACCGTCAGGGTGCGTTCGCAGTAGCAGAGGTTCTGCCGCGCAAGCTTCTAGATGGTGTTTAATTTTTTGAAATCAAGCTGGCGGGCAGGGCAGCGGCTATTCAGAATGAGCCATCAGTCCTGAGATTTTCTAACTGAGGTTTTTGATCTGCTGCGTCTGCCCTGTGCCGGACTACCAACGGTTTTTGAGCTTTTTCCAGCCTGGCCACGGTTTTTATTACGGCCGCTCGAGCTGCTGCTACGCGCTGTTTTTTTCTTAGCAGTTGTGCGAGTTTTTTTCTTAGATGTTTTCTGGCTGGAACCGGCGCGGGGTTTACCCCTGCCTGATTTTGGCGATCCTTTGATCTTCGGTTTTTTAGGGCGTTTTATTTTTTTAGTGAGGTTGGACTGTGGCAGGTTGTGATCAGGTTCGAAGCCATCGATAAATTTCCGCGTCAGCTCATAGCCGATCAGACGTTCAATATTGTTTAGCTGTTTGAATTCATCGGCACTCACCAGGGAAATAGCGGTGCCGCTTGCACCGGCCCGGCCGGTGCGGCCAATCCGGTGAATGTAGTCCGCAGCCACAATGGGTAAGTCAAAGTTGATCACCTGGGGTAGCTGATCAATATCTATCCCGCGCGCGGCAATATCGGTTGCGACCAATACTTTGATACTGCCGTTTTTAAATCCTTCAATAGCCCGTGTGCGCGCGCTTTGAGGTTTGTCACCATGGATTGCAGATGATTTAATATCGTGTTCTTTTAAAAACTGCACCAGATGATCCGTGCCTTTCTTAGTCAGGCAAAAAACAAGTACCTGTTGCCAGTCGTTGTCGTCAAGCAATTGCCCGAGCAAATACGGCTTTTGTTTTTTATCTACCGGGCATATCCATTGTTCGACATTAGTGGCAGTGGTGTTGAGTGGCGATACCGAGATCTCTTCAGGATTATTAACCAGGGTCCTGGCCAGGTTGCGAACGTCGTGTGAAAAAGTGGCAGAGAACATCAGCGTCTGGCGCTTTTTAGGCATCAATTTAAGAATGTCGTGAATGTCATTGATAAAACCCATGTCCAGCATGCGGTCGGCTTCATCAAGCACCAGTATTTCCAGTCGATCCAGCTTCACTGCATTTTTGTCGGCAAGATCAAGCAGTCTGCCGGGTGTAGCAATCAGGATATCTGTACCGGATCTGAGTCTCTGCATTTGCGGGTTAATTTTCACCCCGCCATACACCACTGTAGATTTAAGGGTAGTGTGCTGCGAATAGGTTTTTACGCTTTCCGCAACCTGCATTGCCAGTTCCCGGGTTGGTGCCAGAATCAGCGCCCGCGCCTGGTTGGAGCCTGCTTTCGGTCCGGTTGCCAAACGTTGCAACAGCGGCAGCGTGAAGCCGGCGGTTTTACCCGTGCCCGTCTGCGCGGCGGCCATGACATCGCGACCTTTCAATATGGCAGGAATGGCGGCCTGTTGGATGGGCGAAGGCTTATCGTATCCTTGGGTGGTTACGGCAGTAACCAGTTCAGGTAGCAGGCCAAGGGAGGCAAAACTCATTAAAGTCTCTGGTCGTGTTATGTGGGGCGTGGTGGCTGGAACACTGCTTGAGAATCGTTTGAGTTGTTCAAGCCTCAGCTCGTTAGCAGACTTTGGGTTTACCTGCCGGGCTTGTTCCCGCGCAGTGTGAATCAACCGCAGATATTAGCGGTAACAACAACTGCTGTATACACACATCGGTAGCCTGGTGGTCGCGATGGAGGCTTCGGGCTGTGGCAATATTGATCGTTGCTACCAAATAAGCGCATGAATTGGATCAATATTGGTCAGGTTCTGAGGCTGGCGTTTGTTGAGTTTCTTTCCTTCACCGTTCAATTTTTCGCCCAATTCGTGGTTTTGCTTGCTTTGCAATCCAATCTGCTGGTATACCAGAATGTCTGTAATGTGTATCTCAAAGCTGACTGTAGGGAGTTCACAAGTATTGGACGAGTTATTTTCCCGACCCGAATTTACCGATTTCCCGGCGTCGCTGCACCTGGCGATGCTTCAGGATCCGGTGCGCATGTCCGCCTATCGTGAGGCGATCAGCAATACCGTGAAACCCGGCGACACGGTTGTCGATGTAGGCTCTGGCACAGGAATTCTCTCATTTTTGGCATTCCAGGCGGGAGCCCAAAGTGTTCATGGATTTGAAATATCCAGCTTGTGTGATCACGCTGCTAAGGTCAGGGATAGTAATTTCCCGGATGCAGATATTCAATTCCATCAGATTGACCTTCTAAACGATGAGCTGCCGGATATCTCTGCAGATGTGATCATTTGCGAATTGTTCGGGAATTTTGGTATCGAAGAAGACTTGCTCAGAATTCTGGCACGTGTACGTAAAGAGTTATTGCGACCGGGTGGAAAATTGTTACCTGAAACACTGGAATTACACATAGCACCTGTACAATGCACATCGGCTTACCGGGAAATCGCCAACTGGCAAACCGTTATTGAGGGAATAGATTTTTCAAGCTGCCAGGATCTTGCCTACAATGCGGTCTATCAAATCCACAATGAGCCAGTGCATTGTCTGGCCGGAGCGAAAAAAATTGCCGCATTAGACCTCTATACGGTGTCGAGTCTTCCCGCAATTGCGCAGGTGAGCTTTTCCCTGAGTGAGGGCACGTTGCATGGTGTTGCGGGCTGGTTTCGCACACAGTTGTGCGAAAACTGTATGCTGGATACCGGCCCGGCGCAGCAGGATACACACTGGGGGCAGGTCTTTTTCCCTACCGGTGACCCTGTCAACGTCGACCATCAACACGATCTGAGCTTCCGGTTTAAAGAAGAAAATGATGGACACACGGCATTGTGGCAGTGGCAAGGCGAATTAAAGAAGGCAGATAAACTGATAAGTTATTGTTATTGTACAATTCGAAAATTGACAGGCTAGGAGTGCAGAGGTTCTGCCGCGAAGACTCCCGGAGACAAGAGTTTTTTATCTTAATGCGCCACTGCAAATTGCAGATGAACTCTTAAAGAAAAGCATAAAACCAATTGGGTGCACAAGCAGTTAAACGGATGTTGATGAAAGGCGACAAACTGAAGTTAAAACTTATTGGCGGTTTCCAGCTCCTGAACCAACAAGGAGAGCCAATTGATGTGGCGAGCAAAAAAGGCCGCGTATTGTTGGCGATTTTGGCCGTTGCCGAAAATGGCGAGCGTTCGCGTGCCTGGTTACAAGAAACTCTCTGGAGCCGCGGATCCGGGCAGGACAGTCTGCGTAGAGAACTAGCCTCTTTGCGACGCTTGTTCGAGGGCAGTGGTGTAGATCCGTTGCCCAAATCTGTACCCCGCGATGTTATTCGCCTGCAACTTGATTGTTTTGAGATTGATGTTCACGATATCCCGGCCTCCAGTGAAGGAATTTTTCTCGAAGGCTTATCCATCACCCACGATGAAAACATCGAGGCCTGGTTGACCAGCATGCGCGCCCGGTATCTGCCGGCACCGGTTGTATCGGAGGGTGATCCTCCAGCAAAAACCGATTATGGCCAGCCCGGTACTTCTGTTGAGAAGCCAGTGTCGAAAGACGTTGTCTTTGATCGTGCCCCCTCAATCATTGATCCATCAAGTCGTACAGTACGGCGGACCGGTGTCGCTATTCATCCGGTGGTCTGGGAAGTGTCTGATCGACTCAAACAAAAACTCAGACCGTATGTTAATGATACTGTTAGTCGGATAGGGCGTGTGTTGTTGGGTAGTGGTGGTATAGATATTATTGATCTAAGTATTGACGCAATGATGCCAGACATGACTCGCATGCCCTTGTATTCAGGGATTGCAGTGAAGCTGGTATTCAGTGTTGACGAAATGTACTCAGGCATCTTCCTGAGAGCGCATCTTCTGGAAGCTGCCACCAGTCGTGTGCTATGTACGCGGCGTTGTGAGATCGATGTCGGCCTGCCCGGTGCCTGTGGCTCACCTGAATTTGTAGCGAAAAAATTTGTCGCCGAATCCGCAGACGAAATATTGTTTGCAATTGTACGGCTTGAGCAATCCAGCTCGACAGAAGAGGCAAGTGTAATACGATTGATTCATGAGGGAGTTGAGGGCATGTTTCAGTTATCCAATAGTGGTTTGGATCAGGCGCGTGAGCGATTTGATCTCGCTATTGAACATATGCCTGATAGTATCACTCATGCCTGGCGTGCTTATTTGTGTACTCAGTTGATTGACGATGCTCGTATATCGGATGTCGACCAACTAAGAGCCGAGGCTCGCTTTCACTCCGCCAAGGCACTTGAGTATGATCGTTATAATCCATTGACGCGTTCGCTGCTCACTCATGTTCATTCGTTTGCACTCCATGAATTCGAGGTAGCTGCCGAGAACATGCAGATGGCAAAAGACATGCACTCAGATCACCTCATGACGTACGATGCGGATGCTCTTCTGCAAATGTATCTGGGAAAACTTGATGTGTCCCGGGAAGCGGCTTTGCAGGCTTCCAATCTTGGTCGCATGCTACCCTACCGATATTTATTTCTAACCTCGCTCTGCATGGTTGAAAGTCTGGCGGGCAATTTTGAACAATCGATTATTGCAGGTGAACACGCGTTAAAGTTGCACCCGTTGAAAGCAGACAGGGTCTACCCGCCTGTTGTGCGGTATTTGACTGAGAGTTACGCACGAAGCGGTGCAAAAGAAAAGTCGAATGCATTGGTTGAAAGTTTCAAAGCTGATGGTAAGTTGTCGCTGGAGGCGTTGGCCAGGCGGGGCAGACCCAGCCAGGATATCGATAAATTTTTGCAGATAAGTATGAGTCTGGTGAAGTAGCAGGCTACACTGTAGATCGGTGATGACAAGTGTTTTCAGCAGGTGATTTTCAGGGCCTCCAAAACTAAACAACTAATCCGGGTCTTTGTTTGACTGACCCGGATAGCTCCTGGCTGTATTGTTCAACTCATTTCTTTAAACGTCGCTCTCTGGAAATCTACAGCGGTATCGTAGGTGTTGGGCGGCTTGTTTGTCTTGTACTGTTGTCCGTCGTTTTTGCGTGTGCTACTGATATTACCGATAACAGGCGCGTAAGTTGGCAGCGGTGTTTTGGCTTTGTTTTTAGTTATCGGAGATTCATATAGCTTGATCGTATGACCGGCAGCAACCAGAGTCACTCGACAGCGGATATTAAAAATAGCGCTTTTCTTGTGGTTGTCCGGATCGATATCAAAAACAGGGAAACCAGCACCACCACGTGCGTAAGTCTTCAGGCTCTGGATTACGTATCTGTGTGGCACCCAGACCTTATGATTGCTCAGCCGGTTTGAGATATAAACAGTCTCCCAGCGATCGAGATTCTCAAATTTATCCGGTGCGGCGGTATGGTCGCCCGTGTCGGGAGATGGGGTCGGGTATTTAAGCTCCACAATAGTTGTAATGGGTACCTGGGAGTAGTGCAGTAATTGGAGAGCCAGTTCGGCCGGTAATGTTTTTTTAGCCAGATTATTTAATAAAGCCTCGATGGCGGCCTTTTTTACAGCAGGTTCACCTTTAGGCACTAATGGCACTGACCAATTGTAGTTCAGGTACAGGCTTGACTCGCCCAGATGGAATTGGAATGTAAGTGCGTTGCCCAGGGTGTGGCACACAGAGGCTTTCTTTTCTGCGGCAGCTATGAATTTGTCCAGCCCGTCAAAACCGGCCTCTGTAACTTTGGTGGTCAACGCTTTATTGCAGGTGACCACCTCTTCATGCAGCAGGCGTGTTCTTGCCATCTCGCTTAACACAGGGAAAGCCAGGGTATCTACAACGTTGCCATTGATTTGAAGTTGGTAGGTAGAATTCCTGAGTCCGGATCGTTTTTTAATCGAGTATTGGAATACGCCCAAAGAAAAATTAGTATCTGTGCGATCAGGGTTCCGGCGGATATATATCGAGCCGTCTTCATCATTTTCAGCCTCCTCACCAACTGGCTTTAGTTTGAGCGGACTGATAAATGGGGCAGTGCTGTTTTCCGTGTAGCCGGAATCAAGCCGGATGCTGCTTTCAAGTGCGTATTGCACTGTTGCACTTTTATTGATGAGATTGTACGAGCCCACGACGTTAATGTATCGTGAATCGGCGTCCGTGAAATCCAGATTTTGAATCTCCCGCAGGCGCTTATACAAGAGTGTATAGGTGTGTTGTGAAAGCCAAGAAGGAGTTCTGTATGTGGTGAGATCAAAATACTCAGAAGAATCCATAAGCTCAGGTGCACCGTTGCCGTGCAGAGTTCTCAGACCGATCAGTCGTTTCTCACGGGGCAGGGAATCCGGCGAGGCGATTTGTCCGATATCACTGAGACCAAGTGCTGCGGGTGTGTCTGTTTGACTGGTTTGACCCAGCAGGCGTCCATGCACCTTTTTATCGGGTATGCCCGGGTGCAGAGCGCCGAGCAGGTGCGATATTTCATGAGCGGCCAGTGCGCCGTCCGTCTGTGTTTCCGCAAAAGCCACTATGTGTGGCGTAGCATAGGCCGGTGAATCCATTGATGCCCCGCCGAATCGGTTGGTGGGGTCACTCAGTACACCGATATAGATGGTGCGTGGGTCTACTCTGTCGTCATCCTTCAGGCTTGTTTCCTGCGCCCGCAGGGCAACCAGATGCTGAAACAATAGTTGGTATAGTAAATCGATCTTTTCTTCTTCAAACGGATTTTCATTTGTCGATTGACGTACCTGTTTGAAAGTCCGCGGCGCTTCAATCGCATTGTAAGACCAGTTCACTTTTGAAACCGGGAACGCACTTTCTATAAAATCGCGAATGACATGTAACTCTCCGCTGGTGGGTTCTGCAATGTCGCCGGTCTCCGGATCCTGATAGCTGTAGCTGATAGCGCGGCAAAAGAATTCCAGGGGAGCATCGAATACGACACTTTTTTCTTTTAGCGGTTTTACAACAACGGTTGAGTCTGTGGTGCTGAGTGAGCAGAATGTCAGTGTTAATTTGGTGCTGCAGTCTTTGAAAAGCTTTTCGGTTTGCTTGAAAAAATTACTGTCCCGCAGATCGAAACACAACGCCGCGTCCCAACGGCTTCTGGCAGTGGCCTGGTCTGTTGCCAGATCTGCAAGCCGCACTGCCTGCATAGGCGGTATGGTCAGTTCGTGGGTTTTGCCAGTATTGTCTTTGTAACTGCACACCAGATTCGCAGACCAGCGCTGGTCTGACAATGGATTTTTTTTGTCCGCACTAACCTTGCAATAGACTCTGAGATAGGTTCGTTTGCCATGTATCAGAGGTACGGGGTTTGCGCTGCCCAGATGCTGCAGTGCCTGATTAACTTCTATTGCACTGATTTGGATGGTGGTAGCCATAGCTGACTGCTCCTGTTATTTCCATTCCTCGCAAGCGGACTTGAACAATTCGTCAAGGCCGGTGGGATTTTTCTTCAGCAACTCGTCAACCAGTTTTGCACCAAGAGCGCGCCCCGCTGCGGTATCTGACTCGTAGTGAACCCCCGCCCATTCGCGATTTTCGGCAACATTGGTCTCGATCTCGGACAGGTGTTCCTGCAATTCTGAAAGTTGCGGGACGGAGGCAAACAATTTTTTCAAGATGCCGCAAACTGCATGAGCCTGTGTAGAGTGCCCGCTGGGGTAGGAATAGTGAGACGGCACCGCAATAGCCGGGCTGATATATCGATTGATCTGATGTGGGCGTGGTCTGCGACAACCCTGTTTGAAGTGCACCACAGCGGCATAGGCAATTAACGACGTTGTTTCCATCAGTCGCACAGTTTTGCTGTTAGTTTGTGGATCGATACCGCAAGCTTCCATTACACCGGGAATAAAGTCAGCCGCTTCTTCGAAGATGTCGTCAAGGCGCTCGTTGCGCTGAGGGTGATCCTGCTTCCAGAGCAGTTCATCAATCTCTGTTTGCACAGTGTCGTCAAAATTTGCCGGGCGTTTTGCCTTGCTTGTGTAGGTCACGCACACGTCTTTCAGAAATTTGTCGTCGCAAATAGCTTGCAGGGGCTTGACGTCAGGCGAGCCGGTGCTTTTGTCGAATTTGATCAGTTTGCGACCGGATTCGCTGCACAAAAACCGCGTGGCGTAGTACTGGTCAATCCACTGTATGTCGGTGCGTACAGCGCCAAAGCGTGTTTCAGCAGAGTCTGTTGGCCCTGCATCGACGCCATCGTCTGTAAATACGCCGGCGGCGGCTCTTCCGCGTCCTCGACCCCGTCCGCGTCCACGTCCACGTCCTCTGCCACGCCCGCGCCCTCTGCCGCGGCCCCTGCCACGCCCGCGTGCCCTTGGAAATGAGTCATCGTCTGAATCCCAGGTGCCATCAAATTCCGGCTGGCTACGTAACGGCGAGTAGTCATTGATGGGGGGGGCTTCCACAGCCGCCACAGTTGAGCTGCTATTGTTGTCGTCTGCTCTGTTGGTCACTGCGCTCTCCTCCTGTTCGCTGCGCACCCTGAGTGTACTGCCAGTTGTGCCGGGAATCTCCCCATGTAACGGAAAATCACGCAAGTTTCACGATCCGAATTTTGCGTGAAAAAGCATTCCTGTTACTTGATAAAAAATACGGGGAAATCACGGTATTTTCACGTAACAGTTTCGTTGTCAATCACCGGTATGTGCCATTCTTTATCCCGGCAATCACTACGGGTGCAGGTTTGTTACTGGCTCGTGGTGCTTGTTACAAGAAAAATCGGAGGCGAGGTTGTACAGGAGACGGCGAAGGTTCAGTCGCGCTCTGGCAACCGTGAACATCATAGCCGGTAGGTTAACCATTTTGCAGGAGCAGCGATTAATGGCAACAAACACCTCATCTAACCAGCATGGAACATCCCGTTTTAACAATCAAAATAGCGATTTTTATACTCAGCTAAGGGCATTGACTAGAAATCTGTCCTCGTCGCAACTGGAAATATTGCGAGAATACGTTTCCAAAATTCAGTTGACCGACCAACCCACCTATACACCCAGCGCAGAAAAGTTACTGAGCTCCAGAGAAACAGAGGTGCTTATTCTGGTGACAAATGGCTACAGCAGGCGCAACATCAGTGCAGCCCTTAACATAAGCGTCAATACCGCCGCCAGGCATATCGCCAACATATATCAAAAGCTGGGTATATCCTGTGTAGCAGAGGCAACTCACTACGCACTGGCTAATAATATTGTTGAAAAAAATCGAGTGAGTGGCCAGCGGCTCGAATAGCTTTGTTTATCTGCAGTTTGTCTTGCCGGTTATACGTTGTTAAGACTGTAGCGGGCGAGCGGTGCCAGGGAAGGCGTCATCATTGACTTATTTAATAGTGCAATCGGCCAGGCAGGTGGTGTTCGACGTCAGCTCGACAGCGCGAATGTTGGCCAGGTATCCTTTTCAAACCTTATCTGACATCCGTCATGTGTTTCAATAGGTTGTTTTTTTGGATTTGCAGTTGAATCATGCAGTGTAACGACCGACCTTGAAGCATCGGCATACGTGATTGTTGAAAATACGGTGAACGCCATTACACTGGAGTTCTACTAACACAACAAGAATAGTCAAATGTCCCTGCGCCCCGTAACATCAACCAATCTGGCTGTCCCCACAAAGGAGGGCGCTGGTGTCAGTCTGCATCGGGCATTCGGGTTTAATAACCCTGATCAGTTTGATCCGTTTTTACTCTTTGATGATTTTCGCAATGAACGGCCGGAAGATTTTCTGGCGGGTTTTCCGTGGCATCCGCATCGCGGAATCGAAACCATTACCTATGTACTGAACGGTACCGTCGAACATGGAGACAGCCTGGGTAACAGCGGCACTCTGGGCGCGGGTGATGTGCAGTGGATGACATCGGGTTCCGGCATCCTGCATCAGGAAATGCCCAAGGGTAACGAGCACGGGCAAATGCACGGCTTCCAGCTTTGGGCCAATCTTCCGGGTGCGCTTAAAATGACAGCGCCACGTTATCAGGACGTTGAAGGCAAAGATGTTCCCGAAATCATCGACGATGACGGCACCCGCGTAAAAGTGATTGTCGGCCGGTTCTGGGGTAAGAGGGGTCCGGTCGATGGCATCGCCGCTGACCCGCAGTATCTTGATATCTTTGTACCGGCGGGCCTGCGAAAAAAATTCCCGGTTGATACTTATCGCAATGCATTTGCCTATGTTTTCGAAGGAGCAGGGCGCTTTGATGCCGCATCCGATCCGGCCGGTGTGTTACTTGAAAAAGAAATTAACGGCCAGGAGGTAAACATACGCGATCTTTCAGGTAACCGCACCCTGGTGCAGTTTGGCACCGGTGATGAAGTGACCGTGCAGGCGGGCCCGGAGGGAGTGCGTTTCTTGTTGATTTCCGGTGCGCCGCTGCAAGAGCCAATCGCCTGGCATGGACCTATTGTGATGAATACGCAGGAAGAGATTCGTCAGGCGGTACATGATCTGCAGAATAATAATTTTATAAAGCCAGCCGGCCACTAGTGGTTATTATCACCAGAGGTTAACTATTGGGCTTGAGTACTGGCAGAGCGATTCGTTTGTCAAAAAACTTCACCGTCTTTACCGACATTGAATACTCTTCGCTCTCCTGTGCCTCACCCCAGAACTGTTTAAGGGTGGGGCCATCGCGTACCAGTTTGTGTCGAAAGTAGCCCATGATTTCGTGCGGCCAGACCCGACGTCCCATTTCGCTGTACCATCGCATGGCGTGACGCAGATGTTTATCCGGCTGCAGGAAAGTGCGATACAAAGCCTTCGGTCGGGTTTGCAAAACAATCTCGGTTAACTTGACCCAGAAAATCACTCTCCAGGTGGGCATGTACCGTGTAGCAAGTACCTGATGCTTGTAGTCCCATCGCCGCTTATCAAGCTGTATAACCTTTCGTGATTCAGCTTCCCTGAAATATGGCGTCCAGCGGTGCGGGGTAACATAAAGCATCTGTATTTGATCGGGGTCATAAGATAGAAGCTGGCGCATACCACGCCAGTAGTCTTTGTCGGTCTCTTCTTCAAATCCAACCACCCAGCTGGGCATTGAAATAATGCCGTGCTGGCGCATCAGTCGAATGGCTTCACGATCAACCGATGTGGTAGAGCCTTTTTTAATTTTCAGTAAAGTGGCTTCATCGGTATTTTCAAGACCCAATAGCCATCTGGTTACACCCGCTTTCTTGTACAAGTGCAGTATGTCAGCATCGCGAACAATATCACCGGCCCTGGTGGTGCCGACAATAGTGACGTTCACGTTTTCTTCGATTAAAGCCAATAGAAATTTTTTCCAGGCGCGCTTCGATGAGGTGGGGTTTTCATCGGCCAGGTTTATCACTTCAACACCGTGATCCCGATGCAGGCGGGCTATCTCTTTTGCGAACAGAACCGGGTCCCGATATCTCCATCGGCTCCAGAACCCCCGCTGTCCGCAATAAGTACACTGGTGCGGGCAGCCGCGTGAAAACTGTATAACAACGGCACGCTTGCCTCCCCAGTAGCTGTAGTTTTCATGATTAATTAATTCCCACCCTATACGATAGTCATCGAGGTTCTTAATCACTGTGGCATCGGCAGTGGTGCAGGGCTTGTTGTCTTTGCGATAGGCTATGCCCTGAACGTTATCAAGGGAACTGCGTCGCTCTAACACGTTGATCAGGCGGCGTGCGGTTTCTTCGCCTTCACCCCGTACAATAGCTGTGACCCATGGCTCTTCTTTTAATATTTCACGCCAGTGATAAGTCGGGTACACGCCGCCATAAATGACAGGAACATCAGGTAACAGGTGATGAATAGTTTCAGCCACTCTGGTGATCATAGGGTGCGCAGAGGTTGAGCCGGAGTGACCGAAAAGTACTGCGTCCGGTTGTAGCTCTGTGGCACGTGCGACGATTTGATCTACCGTCATGGGACCAAACTCGGCGTCTATCAGTGTGACCTCATGACCGTCGTCAATTAACGGGCCGCCAATCGCCAGCAGGCCCAATGGTGGCAGGTGATCGTCAGGTATCCGGCTGCCAATGGCGGTGTGTGGTACGTTGATTAATAGTACTTTCATCGCCGTTGTCCCTCTGTGTTGTTGAAGGTTTGTTGATTGGCGGCCGTGATTTTCTGCAACAGCCGCTCAACCGAGATAGTGCTGCTGGTTAATGTGTCCCGGTACGAGTCGGCGGGTCGCATGATGTCGGCGCTTATATATTGATTGGCTATCTTGCTGTTGGTCTTTACCGCTATTTTTGCCATGAGTTGCCGCGTTGCGGCGCTGCTGCAGGCAAAGAACACAACGTCCGGGTTTATCTGCAGCGCCTGACCGGTCAGTTTGTCCTGATTGTTATGATTTAAAGATTCTTCCAGCCAGTAAACCTTGTGACCGGCCTCCAGTATGTCACCTGCAATAGCAAACAGTTGTAATGGCAGCAGGAAATCCGGTTCCGGTTTATTGTCGCGGCTGGCGATAGTGATAAACAATATTTTCATGTTAGTGTCTCGCATCTATAGTGAGTTGTGACAGCGATCCACCCGGCGGTGAGTTGCTGCCCGGCGGATTTACACAATCGACAGAGGGGATAAGATGACTGTTGGTGTTTTTCAGGTAAGGCAGGAATGTCATCACCCCGACGATTGCAGCGGCGATTGAACTGAGCAGCACCGCACCGGCAGCCACGTCTTTGGCAATCTTTACCTGCTCGCTATAGTCCAGTGTTATCCGGTCGCAGGTGTTTTCGATAGCCGTGTTTAAACCCTCAACGCTTAACACCAGTCCAATCACCAGCACTATCCAGCGCCAGTCAGCCAGGGATATCTGCAACAGCAAACCTGTAGCCACAGCAGCGGCCGCCAGTGTGATTTGAATCCATGCGCTATGTTCAAATCGCAGGAGCCTGACAGCGCCGCGACCGGCATGAGCAAAGCTCTTCAGGCGTCCGTTAATGGTGAAGTTGCGGTCGGTAAATATGCTGTTAACACTTCTTGCTGTCGGTGGACGTTGAGTATTAGCTATGCCGGCTGGTAGTGACGGGCGCCAGGCCATAGTGCCCTGACCCAGGCCGCCAAACGCGCCGAACAGTGCTCTGGCGGCGACAAACGGCAGCGCGAAAACCAACCCTGTTAATACGCAGCAGACCATTAGTTGCTCCCGTTTACCGGAGCAAGGTTAAGCTCGGTGCGACCATCTACCATCACGTTAAAGGTGGCATTTCCCTGATGATCTGCAGTAACGTCAACAGTGTTGGAGGTGGTCGCAGTACTGCTATGCAGCACGTACTTACTGTGCGGTTTCAGTTTGCCCACCGAGAGGTTTTTCAATCCCGCCGATGAGCCGGGGTAGACTACCGCGCGCAGAGTCTTGTCTGTGTGGGTGGCGCTTGCCATCAATACGTCCGGGTAGTCTGCTTTGCTAATAACCGGGCCGTTAGTGCTGATTCCGGTGGTCGCCGTTTGCAGCGCATTGTGATCACCTGCAATGGCGCAAAACTCCAGAGCATGGGCCCACAGCGATGCTTTTGGCCGGTGAGCAACCCCCTCGTCGACCACCAGTGGATAGTCTTCATCAAGGTATTCCAGAATCCGTTTTGCGGTGTCGCTGTCACCCATCTCAACCGCTGTCGCCGCACAGGCGCCGTAGCTGGCGGATCGGTTTAGACGATAGTTGCCAATATCGATCGGCCACATGTGCCTGCGACCTTTTTCAGCGCGTAGATTCTCTGCGCATAGCTGCCATTGACTGCTGGCAATATCCGGTAGTAATGAGTTTAAGAACAAGCAGGGTAATGACTGCATTGCACCGCCTCCTATCATGGGTGCGGCAATACCGGTTCGCAGTGATCGGAACGGTACAAGTAAACCGTTGGATGAGGTGAACTCGGTCTGCAGCGCATTGCGGAAGCCACTGGCGATGGTGTCCCAGTTTGCAGAGCCGGTTTGCGTGTCCAGAGAACGTATCCCGGTGGCGGTAATGGCGTTGCACAGTGGAAAAATCCAGTTCGGCTCGCACGCCAGTAAGCCATAAGGTGCTTTATGATAATGATCAGTGAGTTGCTGATTGATTTTTGCCAGTGAATAACGGAATTCTTTGCCTCTCTTTGTCTTAAAAATCAGGCTTTCAGCTTCATCGAAATCAACCAGGCCAACCAGGTTTCGTGCAAGGCCGAACTGAGCTGACAAAAAACCGGAAAGCATGATGTTGTCATGCGTAACCGGATCGGCGCTGGTGCGCAGATTTCCCCACATGTTTTCCAGTTGCCAATAGCCCCATACCCGGTGATCAAGCAGTTTCGATGCGAGGTTTGCCTGTGCGGTGTGCATATAAGCCTGTGCTGCCGGCAGATGCACCTGGCTTGCGATTGACAACGCATAGGACACAAAATTTATCTGGTAGCGCAGTGAGGCGGTTTGAAATTGATCGATCCAGTCAAAGCCTTCAAATTTATCGACTGGTTGCAGGGAGCGATCCAGCAAGGCACGCATTTTTTGCAGGTCTTCATAGCTGAGCTCGGGAGCACCCGGCTTCAACGTCAGCTCAGTGTTTGCAGGTTTAGCTGAAGTGCTGACAGTCCGCTTCGAAGTTTGTGGATGGCTGGCTACGAGATTTTGATCGCGTTGGTATTGCTGTTGTTGTTTCTCGGATGTCTCGGCCTTTGCTACAAACGCAAGCGCCACCAGAATGGGTATGACAATACTTAGCGCCTCGGTAGGGAAGGTCCACGGCAATGCAGTGACGTGGACTGGAAGATACATGGTGATGAATGCAGCGCCTGCAGCGCTACTGATCCATACCAGTATCGGGGCGATAATATTGCCAGTGGCAAACCACAACACCACGGCGATTCCAAAACACAGTATTGCGCCCAGAAACAGAAAGTTGAATACGCCTGCCCAGTCTCCCGCGGGGTTTGCCCAATACAGGAAACCCGCCCCCGGCATTAATAGACCCGTGGCAAATGCCTGTACTCGCTGGGTGTCTGAAAACTCAACCAGCAGCAAAGCGCTGAGATAGATGAATGTGTAGAGAGTCACTGTGCGCAGTAACAATCTGCGGGTGACCGGTCCCCAGGGCAGTGGAAGTCTGCTGTTAACTACTGTCTTTTTAAGGTTTTCCGCCACGTTGCCGGTCTTTTCGCCGCTTTTGAATCTGTCGGTTGTCTTCTTACTTAATATGCTTTGCATTACAAAGTATCCTGTCAAAATAAAGGCCACTGTGGTGGCTTGGTGTCCGGTTTTATGAAACCGCTTTCCTTACAAATGGGGTGCACTCAGAGTCGCGTCATATACTCTGCAATGCAAAGTACATGGAAATGAAAAGCAAATCAATTTGTATTGCAAAGTGAATTGCGGGTTTTGAGGGGTAGCGCAGCTTATCAGGTTGATATGGATGATCAGCTGGGCTGATAAGCCTGGTGTGACGGTTATTTTTGCAGGGCTACAATGGCGTAGTTTGCCTGTGTCAGTTTGCGTCCCATCACATTGGCGATCAAGCGATGAGTGGCAATCGCCAGTTCGGGATCCTGTATTTCCATTAGATGAAAGTTGCTTTTTGACAAAGCGTAAAGCGTGGCAGGTACTTCCGCAGCAGCCGTTGCCGTTGCCCTTTGGCCGGAGTAGATACCAATCTCGCCGATCACTGTGCCTTTCTGCTGTACGCGTAGTTGCTGTTTGTGGCCATCAGGGTGTTCGGTGTAGATAACTATCCTGCCCGCCTCGATAAAATAAATCCGCTCAACCGGATCGCCTTCCTTTAGAAAAACCGCTCCAGCGGGTACTTGTATTTTTTCCATGAAAGTCAGCATCCGGTCCATAGGCAATTTGCCGGATGGTGCTGTTGAATTACTTTGCGTTAGCGCGTTTTCGAAGTACTCAGTGAAGGAATCGGTCTGTTCTGCAGCGTTGATTTCATCGGTGGTGTTTTCGGCGAATGAGATCAGTTGCTCTTCGGCCCATGCGACACCCTGATCCAGATCGTTAAAGAGCAGAGTGCGTGGCTCGCTGTCCGAATCCAGAATACCGTCACGAAGCTGGTGTTGATCAGCCGTCGAAACATTAGTGAATATCAAAACAACATTTGCCTTGTCGGTGACTTGCTTCAGTCGTAAAAAACTCAGTGAGGCCGATGAGTCAATGCCGGTAACCAGGCGGAAATCCAGAAGTAGAAATTGAATATTGTTCCGGCTGTTATTCCGGCTGTCCTTCTGGCTGTTACTTTGGAGTTTTTGTTTCACCTGCTCAGTCAGTTTGTGTGCTGTGCCAAAGAAAAGAAAGCCTTGTAGTTTAAAGATTGCCAGACTACTGCCCTGTTGTTGAAGGATGTTTTCATGCGCCGGTGGACGCATAACATAGCTTTGAAAGTTCTTGCGGGATAACGTATGGCGGATGGCATTAGTGGTGGCATAGCTATAGATAAACACTAACGCCGAAATCAAAGTACCAACGATAACGCCGGGCAACATGCCAAACATAATGATGGTGATAAGGATCAGCCAGACCAGCAGGTAATCGACTCTGGATAGCTTAAACCAGGCGTCGTAGAGCCATTCTGTCAGGAAGGCCAGACCTAAAAATAACAACGATGCACCGGCGATCATCTTTGGAAAAATGGCCAGCAGGTCGGCGCTGAATAATAGAACTGATGCGATCACAGCGATTGACACCAGGCCAGTCATGCGTGAGGTAACACCAAGTCTCGGCCCCAGAGTAGAAAGGCTAAGAAAATGATAACCCACCGGGCTGCCTGCAAGGCCTGCGGCGATATTCGCCACCCCGACAGTATTCAGCTCCCGGTTTGGTTCGATATCAGATCTGGATGAAATCTCAAGTCCGCTGGTATTAAGCAGTAGTGATATCGGCGCGATAATCGCTATCGTGGCCAGATTAACAATGTTGCTGAAAACAACAGTCCAGTCTGCATGTTGCAACGCAGACATGGTAGGTATGTAGGCCAGACCACCTTTGGGAAACGGACCGAGAAGCCAGTCATTGGCTTGTGCTGATTGAATATCGCCATTAATAAAAAAATAAAAAACGTAAAACACCGCGATACCGGCCGCCAGCATCAGTGGCATGATTAGAAAATGTGAATACCAACGTGTAAGCAGTAACAGCATAACCGCAAACAGAAAGCCGGGCACCCATCGCACCAGCATATGATTGTCTAACAATTCCAGACCAGGCAGACCGTCGGCCATCACGCTGATACCGCCAGTCGACAGCAGCCAGCCGGTACCGGCAAGAAATCCACCGACCACCGGAAACGGCATATACCTGACCAGACGGCCGAGATTGAATTTACCCAGTATGGTTAAAAACAGACCGGTACACATGGTTGAAAAAATCATCGCGGCAACCACAGTTGCAAACGTTTGCGAAGGCGTTGACATGGCCATGCTGCTGACAATGGCCGCAGCGACCACAGCCATAATGGCAGAGGTTGAATCCTGTGGCATGGCGATGCTGCCGGCATAGCTACTGGTAAGGGTGACGGTTATTCCCATAATCAGAGCGCCGAGTAACAATATGCCAGT
Source organism: uncultured Granulosicoccaceae bacterium (assembly GCA_937922015.1). Taxonomy (GTDB): domain Bacteria; phylum Pseudomonadota; class Gammaproteobacteria; order Granulosicoccales; family Granulosicoccaceae. The sequence goes on along the minus strand of CAKZVB010000140.1, from coordinate 3,314 downwards.
GCCCTGCGAAAGGTATTCGCTAAGCTGTCCGGCAAAAATCAACGCTGCAAAAGAAGCTTGCAGAAACGTGGCGGTAACTCCGACGACAAGGCCTGCCGATATACTGGCGAGAATTTCTTTAACTACACTGTCGGGTCTGGGCATTAGGGAGGTCTGTTATCACTGCGTAAGTGTGTTCAGTGTGGTGAGGTTTTTAAGTCTGTTGCTTCTTTGCTGTGACTGCTTCTTGCGGCGATGTGTCTGTGTTGGATTGCAAGGTCAATTCCCGAAGCCGTCCACATCAGTGACTCGAGTGTCCCGCTGCATTGTTGAATCAGTTTGTTGCTGTTGCAAGCAGGCGGTGTGCGACAAGCGTATTCAAGGTCGTGCCGGAATAAAGCATGTGCGGTCAATTCGTATAATCTGTATTGACAACTTATCCAATTTGGCCGTATTCTGTACGCACTGTTAGATTCCGGCTCCCCAGGCAGAACTCAGATGTTGCTCAACACACAATCACCGATACCGTTGTACCGGCAACTTGCAGATCGCATCCTGCTGGATATTGATTCGGGTGTGCACCAGGTAGCCAGTAGAATCCCGTCAGAGCATGTGCTGGCAGACACTTACGCCATTGGCAGGCCCACCGTCAGGCAGGCCACTGATCTGCTGGTGCGGCAGGGCCGGCTGGAAAGGCGGCGCGGGTCAGGCACTTATGTACTGCCACCTCGAAGTTCGATTGATCTGTTTTCTCTGGCAGGGACCAGTGCGGCGCTGGGTAAGAGTGAGCTTGACGCTAAATTAACGCTGACCAGTGGCCCGGTGGTAGATTCCGCCGATGTCACCGATGCCGGATCTCCATCGAGTGTGGCAGCAGCTGCAGTCAGTGAAGATCGTATAAGGATTGAGAGACGCGCAACGGTTGCAGGCACACCGGTACTCTACGAAACCCTATGGTTCAGCTGCCGGCTGTTTCCGGGGATCGAAAACCAGCCACTGGATCAGTCGATATCAGCGCTGGTCAGGAATGTCTATTTTCAAGAGCCAAGCTCGGCCGATCAGACTTTTTATGCGATCGCCGCCAATGCCACACACGCTGAACAATTAACTATCGCCGTAGGCACCCCGATCCTGCGTGTCTACAGGCAGCTGCACTTTGGTGAGAATCGCAGCGCACTGCACGCTGAAATAATTTGTCTTACAGATCGTTTTGAGTTTTCACAAACGTTATATCCTGCTCTGTCAGAGCACGATACCACTGCCACATTCGGCTAATAAGTTCTAATTCCGGAATAGAATAAAATGAGAAACAGCGGCTACTACAGTCAGTTTGGCGGGGCATTCATTCCCGAAATTCTGGTACCCACCTTCGACGAGCTGGAGACCGCCTATCTGGAGGCCCGGGATGATGAGTCATTTTGGAAAGAGTATCTTGATTTAATGTCTACATACTCCTGCCGTGCTACACCGATTACCCGGTTGGATAACCTGACCGCTGAGTTGGGTGGTGCAAACATCTATGTAAAGCGGGAAGACTTAAACCATACCGGTGCGCACAAAGCCAATAACGTAATGGGGCAGGGCCTGCTCACGAAACGTATGGGTAAAAAGCGAGTCATTGCAGAAACCGGTGCAGGCCAGCACGGTGTTGCTACCGCGACCATGGCAGCCAAGTTCGGTTTCGACTGCACCATCTATATGGGCGCACACGACGTAGCACGTCAACGACCAAATGTCTTCTGGATGGAACAGATGGGGGCAACGGTCGTACCTGTCACTGAAGGCAGTCAAACTCTGAAAGACGCCATCAACGAAGCATTTCGCGACTGGGTCACCAACATGGATGACACCCATTACGTGTTAGGTACTGCCTGTGGACCGCATCCATTTCCAGAGATGGTTAGCTGGTTTCAATCTGTGATAGGCACAGAAGCACGTGTACAAATGCTTGAGCGAACCGGCAAGCTGCCATCACGTGTCTATGCCTGTGTGGGGGGCGGTTCCAATGCGATGGGTATCTTCAGTGGATTCCTTGAAGACGACGAAGTCGAGCTGGTCGGTGTCGAGGCCGGTGGTCGCGGGCGCGGTAGCGGCGAGCATGCGGCACGGCTTGCCTACGACGACGCGACAATCGGCGTAGCGCAGGGCTATAAAACGTTTTTTCTGCAAAATACAGACGGTCAGATGATGGACACACACAGTGTGTCAGCCGGTCTTGATTATGTCGGAGTGTCACCCATTCTGAGTCACTATCATGAAACCGGACAAGTGCGTTTCGAAGCTGCAACCGATGACGATGTCGTCGCCGCCATGCAAAGAACCGTTCGACGCGAAGGCTTAATTCCCGCGCTTGAATCATCCCATGCTTTTGCACAGGCCTACCTTGAAGCCCCGGCAATGTCTGCCGACGAAAACATCCTCATCAATATGTCCGGTCGTGCAGATAAAGATATCTTTACTGTGGCAGACGCCGTGCACGATCCGAAATGGAAAGAATTTATTATCGACAAGGCAGAAGCTTATCGTCGTGAGGCGGGCAGTGCTGCGGAGAACAACAATGCGTAATCAAACCACAAAGCTCGAGCAGTCAATAAAAGCCGCCCGTGAAAAGAAAGATATTCTGCTCATGACGCATATAGTACTGGGTTACCCCAGCTTTGATGATTCAGTCCGTGTGGTAGAGGACATGGTCAAGGCGGGTGTTGATCTAATGGAATTGCAAATACCGTTTTCCGAACCGATGGCCGACGGCCCGGTAATACTGAAAGCAAATGCAGAAGCACTGAAAGCCGGTGCCACAGTCGATCAGAGTTTTGAAGTCGCTGAGCGGCTCACCAAAGAATTCGATATACCATTTCTGTTCATGACCTACTACAACATTTTATTCTGCCACGGTGTTGATGCATTTGTTGATCGTTGTCAATCAATAGGCATACAAGGCTGTATTATTCCGGATCTGCCACCGGCAGAAGGGCAGGACTACCTCGACGCCATGCGAAAATCAAACCTCGCCCCCGTGCATATTTTCACCCCCAACACCCCGAAAGATCGCATGCGATTTCTAAGTGACAGCAGTGCCGGTTTCATCTATACCGTTGCCCGCAAAGGAGTCACAGGCAAAGACACCGCGTTTTCAACAGAGTTGGAAAATTACCTTACCATGTGCAGGGACAATACAGACCTGCCACTAGCTGTAGGATTTGGAGTGAAATCACGAGAAGATGTCGATTTTCTAAAAGGAAAAGTAGACATAGCCGTAGTCGGCTCAGAGACCATCCGCGTGATGGACGCAGAAGGACCAGAAGCGGTCAGGCCGTTTATAGAGTCACTGGTAG
>CAKZVB010000139.1 GCA_937922015.1 uncultured Granulosicoccaceae bacterium | reverse complement strand
CATTAAAGTCTGCCCTGCCCTCACCATGGGCTATCGTGACTGGAATAATCGAGCCCTCCATACCATCGAACAAAATAGATGTCGTTTTTTCTATCAACACGCTGGTCAATCGCGCTTCGAATTGCTCTGATTGATTACGTTTAAAACCGGGCCAGTGACCAGCACCCGGTATCATTTCGCGCAGGTACGAAAACATCTGACAGCCATTGCATACACCAAGTGCAAAGGTATCGCTGCGACTAAAGAACTGCCTGAACTGATCAGATGCACTGTTGTTATACAAAATCGACTTCGCCCAGCCACCACCGGCACCCAGCACATCACCGTATGAAAAACCACCGCAGGCAACCAGACCGGTAAAGTCGCCAAGTGTTCTGCCACCGGAGATGATGTCTGTCATGTGGACATCAATACATTCAAATCCCGCACGATCAAACGCCGCTGCCATTTCTACATGGCCATTGACGCCCTGCTCTCTGACGATCGCGACTTTAGGCCTGACCCCCTTATAACTGACGATATTATCCTGCGCCGAAAAAGTAAGCCTTGGCGTGAGACCGGGGTTGTCATCTGCACACTGTAGTTCGAACTCCTGCTCTGCCGCCTGTGGATTATCACGCAGGCGTTGCATGTGGTAACTGGTCTGCCACCATTTACCCCGCAATGTCGATACACTCGACTGATAGTGTGGCTTGCCATCTACTGCTATTGCTAACTGCCGATCAGACTGCACTGCACCAATCTCTTTTAACAGATGCCCAACCCGATGTCTGGTAAAAACTTCCTGCACCGCTGACAGTTCACTTTTCTCAACCTGTAAAACCACACCCAACTCTTCACTGAACAATTCCGGTATAACCGAACTGCCGGTCGACGCGAGTGATAATGCCGCACCGCAATGGCCTGCGAAGCACATCTCTGCAACGGTTACAAACAGACCGCCATCGGATCGATCGTGACAGGCAAGCACCCGGCCTGAAGTCAATAGCTCCTGCATGGCGTTGAAGACGCCAGCCAGATTTTCGGGTAGATCAATATCAGGACAGTTATTCCCAATCTTCTGATACACCTGCCCCAGAACAGAACCACCCATGCGGTTTTTACCGTCGCCGATATCTGCAAGCAACAGCACTGTGTTGTCTATATTCTGCAGTTGCGGCGTACGCGAATGGCGTACATCTTTAACCGGTGCAAACGCCGTGATAATCAAAGACAATGGACTGGACAGCGTTTGCTGTTGTTTGTTTTCATCCTGCCAAACGGTTTTCATTGACAGTGAATCTTTGCCAACCGGAATCGACAAACCCAGCTGCGGACATAAGTCTCTCGCCACTGTGGTTACCGTATCGAACAACGCCGCGTCTTCACCTTCATAACCGGCCGCTGCCATCCAGTTTGCAGACATCTTTATGTTGTTCAGATCACCGACGTCAGTGCACATTATATTGGTGAGGGCTTCACCGACGGCCATCCGCCCCGAGGCCTCGGGGTTGATCATCGCCAGCGGGGTGCGCTCACCCATGGCCATCGCCTCGCCACTGTAGCCTGTGTAGTCAGATAAAGTGACGGCGCAATCTGCGACAGGTATTTGATGCGGACCGACCATTTGATCCCGGTGAACCAGACCACTGACACTACGATCGCCGATGGTAATTAGAAAATTCTTACTGGCCACCGATGGCGCTTGCAACACTTTATCGATGGCTTCATCTGTAGCGACGTTATCAAAAGCTTCCTGCCGGGTGCAAAACGTTTTTCGCACCACCTTCTTTTGAATTTTGGGCGGTTTGCCGAGTAGAAGATCGAGTGACATATCAACCGCATCTTCCTTCAGCAGACTGTCTTTCACCGTTAAATGATGCTCTGCTGTGGCCTGCCCGACAACAGCCACCGGGCAACGCTCGCGGCTGCACATGTCTGTGAATTCATCCAGCCTGTCTTGTGACACCGCCAGTACATAACGCTCCTGCGATTCGTTACACCAGATCTCCATGGGGGACATGCCGGGCTCATCAGACAGGACTTTGCGAATATCAAATTCACCACCGCGGCCAGCGTCGTGAACTAACTCTGGCAGTGCATTAGACAAACCTCCGGCACCGACATCGTGCATGGACAAAACAGGCGACTCATCACCCATAGCGATGCACTGATTTATCACTTCCTGACAACGACGTTCCATTTCCGGGTTGCCGCGCTGCACTGACGCAAAATCCAGAGATTCATCGCTCTGCCCACTGGCCATCGATGAGGCAGCACCGCCACCCAGACCGATCAACATGGCAGGTCCGCCCAATACGATAATCCAACTGCCCACCGGCACCGGTTTTTTAAATGTGTTGCCCGGTCGAATATTGCCCAGGCCACCGGCGATCATAATCGGCTTGTGATAGCCGCGCCACTGCAGTGCATCGTTCATCGGCACCTGCATTTCAAGCGTGCGAAAATAACCGGCCAGGTTCGGACGACCGAATTCATTGTTAAAAGCGGCAGCGCCAATCGGCCCCTCAAGCATGATGTCCAGTGCAGAAGCTATATGGCCCGGCTTGCCTGCCTGCTGCTCCCACTGATGGGTGAAACCGGGGATGCGTAAGTTGGACACACTGAACCCGCACAAGCCAGCTTTGGGCTTAGAGCCGTTACCGGTTGCCCCTTCATCGCGAATCTCACCACCTGCACCGGTTGCCGCTCCCGGGTGGGGGCTGATCGCGGTGGGGTGATTATGCGTTTCTACTTTTATCTGTATATTAATGGCTTCCTGCGTGACTCCATACACACCGCTTTGTGCGTCTGCCATAAAGCGTGCGCCTTCATGACCGGCGATAACGGCGGCGTTGTCATCGTAGGCGACCAGCGTACCGTCCGGCTGTGCCTTGTGGGTCTCGCGTATCATTCCGAACAACGATGCGTCAGCGGCCTCGCCGTCAACCACCCAGTCGGCGTTGAATATTTTGTGACGACAGTGCTCTGAGTTGGCCTGCGCAAACATCATCAGTTCTGCATCGGTCGGGTTGCGATTGAGTTTGCGATAGTTGCTGACCAGATACTCGATCTCATCTTCGGAAAGCGCAAAACCCAGTCTTTTATTGTCGGCGGCTAATTGCTCAATGCCACCACCCAGCACATCGATACACTGAACGTTAGCCGGGGGCTTTTGCGCAAACAACTGATCCGCAGACTGGATATCGGGCAACACCATTTCAGTCATGCGATCGTGCACAAATTCATACAGTTGTTCCGGATCCACCGCACCCTCTGATTCAAAACGCCAGGCTACCGCACGCTCGACACGGTCAACGCCGCTAAGCCCGCAATTATTGACGATATCCGTGGCTTTCGATGCCCACGGCGAAACTGTGCCCGCGCGTGGTGCAACCACAAGGTCGGGTTGAATATTCTGCTCTTGTTGTGCGGCCAGCAGGTCGCAAAGATGCCGGATATTTTCATCTGCCTGCTGACCCGGATGATCGATCAGGTAGATAAAATGCGCAGAAGCTCCGGTGACGGCCAGCTTGTGGCTGCGGCATTTTTCAAGAAATGAATCAATTCGAAAAGTCGACAATGCAATATCGCCAAACAGCACCAGCATCTATGGAGTTCCCATGGTCGTAACGGGTTTAATCGAGAGGACCCGCGATGCAATCACGGGCGCTCTATTATGCCACAGCTTATCCAGCTAATTGACTGGATTGATGCCACTAAGCCAATACAAGCATCACCTCCGCGCGCCATAACCGTTACAATGCCCTGCACCGCAGAAACGCTCACTGCCACCGCCCCTGCAGCCCCCCTTCCCGGATTAGAAGCAACCATTGACTACTGCCAACAAAACCGACGCCGCCCCCTGGCTGCGAACGGAAAAACAAATTATCTGGCTGATCGCAGCTGTGCAGTTTATCCATATGGTCGACTTTATGATGGTGATGCCGCTGGGTCCGGACTTTTCAGCAACGATCGGCATGGACCCCTCAATGATTGGCATCATCGGTGGTGCATACACATTGGCCGCGGCATTCTCTACACTGGTGTGCTTTCGCTATCTTGACCGGTTTGATCGGAAAAATGCGTTGGTCTTCGCTGTGCTCGGCCTGGCCATTTCAACCGCACTCACAGCATTAGCGCGTGATTTTTCTACCATGCTGATTTTCAGAGCAGTCGCCGGATTGTTTGGCGGGCCGGTAACAGCGTTGGCGCTGGCGACCATCGCCGATGCCATCCCGGTTGAAAAACGTGGCAGGGCATTTGGCCTGGTCATGGCTTCTTTTTCAGCCGCCGCTGTGGCAGGCGTGCCAATCGGGTTGGAACTTGCACGATTTTTTGGCTGGCCGAGTGCATTTGTGGTGGTAGGCTCAGCCGCCGGTATTATTGCCTTGCTTATCTATAAGAAGATGCCGGATCTGAGCAAAAACACGGTGAAATCAAATAACACCACAGCTCTGACATTCAAAGCCGTACTGGACAGCCGCAGACACAAGCTGGGTCTCAGTGTCATGTTTGTCGCAGTGTTTTCAATATTCCTGTTGATACCGCACTTATCGGCCTACTGGCAGTTTAACCGCGGCTTTCCCCGTGAGCAGATCGGATTGCTCTATATGGCAGGCGGTGTCGCCGCGTTTTTGCTATCCACAGCATCCGGACAGCTGATAGACAAACATGGCGCAATGCTGCCACTGATACTATTCACCTGCGGACTAATCGCTACTACGTTTTTTGCATTTACGTTGTTGTTCGCAGTACCTGTTTCCATCATTTTTATTACCTACATGGGATTTGGCGCAGCGCGATCTGTTCCCGCACAAACCTTATCCAGCATGGTGCCTGCACCACACCAGCGCGCCGGTTACATGTCATTGCAATCGGCGACTCAGAGCCTGGGCAGTGGCACAGCCGCCATTCTGTCAAGCTATCTGATCAGCACGAATGAAAACCGGGAGCTGGTCAACATACCTGTCGTCAGCATGATATCTATATTGATGTTACTGCTGCTGATGTGGCTGTGCAGCTTGTTGTCCCGCGAATTGCAGCATCAAACAGCTTTAAAAACATAAGTCACACCATCACAATTTAATCAACCGTAACAGCAGTGACAGCTCTTTTTCCAGAGGGCTGGATTAAACGATAACGGGCATTGCCTGTGTCAGCTTCGAAGCCGTATGGCGGATTACATCAACCAGAACTAAAGACCGTGCCCGCAAATAGCAAGGCTGAAAAATAAACTGATCGATACCCTGGCTCAGCGATTGACACTTGACTCATAAAGATCAATCCATTCCCGGGCAGTGATTTAAACTGCAAGCTCCGCGATCAGATCATAAGGTATATCATCAAGCTTCTTAAAGCTGATGCAATGACGGCATCGCCAAAGCCAGCGCGTTAGTAAACATCAGTCGAGAAACGCTATACCCCTAACACATTTTCATGCCTGTTTCTACAAATAAACATTAACAAACCTGTGAAAAATAACCGTAAGCTAAACTTGAGGGTTTTTGATTTACACTGTTATCCGTTGGAAACTAACCTCAGCTGCAATCCAGATTGAGTCTCGTTTGCCAATTTAAAGACCACCTTATAGAGGCTTGGTCCGTAAATAGGAGATAGCAACATGACATGTAGTCACCGCTTTAAAACAACCAGTCCTCACAGAGTACTGAAAAGCATCTATGCAGCTCAAATGAAGGCAAATCCACTTCCGATACATGAAAGTGAATTTGTTCGACTTAAATCTCGAGCTATTATTCAAAAAAGCAATCTGCGTATATCTGACACCGCGATATACAGCATTTTGACAAAATTAACGTTCGAAAATCTTATCAGTGTGCATAGTAACCCCGATCATAAACAAGGATATTCCTATTCAATTACCACACAGGGTATGCATTGTTACAAATGTAAACACTACCAGGAGGGACTTGAACCTGCCCCCGCTGGCTTTGTATGCGGTCCAGTGGAAGTCATTTGTGACTTCTAATATTTCAGCCATAGCAACCGAGGGGTGTCATTTGATGCCCCGCGCTGCTATCTAGACAGCCGGGAACACAACCATGGCACACATTACCCTTAAAAATGTCATCGATGACGGCAGAGCGCTTTTTCACAATCATTCCCCGCTTCACCTCATCACTGATTACTGGCGGAAAATAACCACACAAAACGCCACCTTCGATGTAACATCAAAAATCATGACTGGCTCGTCGATTGCCCTGCCATTTCAGATAATCACTAACATGTTAGCCACAGGCTGTCTGCACATCGCCGCAGGTATTGTAAGCCTTATGCCCCGGCTTCCATTTGATCTGCCCGGTGTAAAACCAAGGCACTTCTATTTATCACAATGGAAAGATGATGCTGGTAACTTATCCAAACCACTGCACAGGCTTATCTATAGCTCGGCCAGGATACCGGATGCCATCTCATTGATCATTCTATACGGGCCGTTTTCAAAGCTCACACGAAATAAATCCCGGCTGGACTCCGACTGTAGTTGCAATTGCGGCAACAATGGTACTGTGCGTTGTAAATGCAAGATGCATCAGGAATAACAACAGCTGACATGAAACAACAAAAAACACATCACCAAAAGTAAAGAAAATACAACAAGCCAAATTGAAGGTTTAGGCTGAGGCTTTAACGACACAGCAGGATAAAAATAGGGGTGACTTAATTAAAGTCGCCAGGTGGAGCAACAATATGTCCATAACTATTTTTGACCACATTGTGCTGATGATACCTGTTCTTTCACTATTGATCGGACTAGTTAAGCTAATCATTGCGAGCATGCCCGACACACCACGTCGGTCGCACAACGCGCCATCACAGATAAAAATAGACGCTCAGGCCAATAGCCTGATCTACAGGTTATTTTCATGATGGCGAAGATGGCAATCTATCCGGCTGGCACTCTGCCAGCCAATTCACTTCAGGCCCCGGCCACTGTTAGCCCGGTCTCTTTTACCTGCCATCATTGAGTAAGCACGCCCGCATTGATTAGAGTCTGCCGATCCGGTATCCAGATGTCGTTATGATTTGCTATAAACAACTGATTCAAAAACTCTTCACTGATACCATTTTTCGAAAAATGTGCTCTGTCCACCAACAGTTCTTCTTCAACGGACACTCCGTGAGTTTGATTGGCGTTGTCAAGACGATAGCGGTGAAAACCGAGCTTCGCGTCAGCGTGCATAGTACGGTGACGACCAGCCATGAAAGCCAGGGTGCAGGCGGAATAACAATGTGATTCAACGTGAGTTGAGAAGCCGCGTTCGGAAATCGTCAGCGCCAGCGCCCGCCCCGTAAAAACCAGGCCTCCGTCACTGCTGAGAATGACGGTGTTGACAGAGGTGTTCGCATTGATAGTTCTTAAAAATGCCGCTCGCAAGTCCCAGCTAAAATCACCCGATACAGTCACTGCTGTCCCTCCTCGGGAAAGCGGCAGCTTGTCGTTGTGCAACTGCGAGGTAACCGCACTCGCTTGCTGTCGCACACTGTTCTGCGATAAAAAGTCTGCCAGCTGCAGACCGGTCAGTACCACATTTACGATCAGGAAAAAATACAGACACCAGTACAGGATGATAGAACCGGTTTCCTGCAGATAACGATCACCGGCGCGAAAAGTCCCGACCACCTGCCAAACCATGATCACCAGCGTAAACACCATCCAGGGCAACATGGCGATGGCAGGAATAACACTCTGCACCTGACCCAGGATAAGCCGCAACACCAATACAGTGAGCAATAGCGTAAGCAGCAGGGGGTACTGTCCCAGCCAGTGCCGCTTGATAAATTGTTTTAACATTCGATAACAGGACACCCTGCTCACAGTTAATACAACTATTGAAAGCTAACGTTATTACCGGCAACGGCTATGCGGCAGCTTGTCGCCCCTGTTGCATTTCTGCTCTTATGTTTAAAATATTTGCCAGCAGTATAAACGCGGCACCTACAAAAACACTGAGCAACAGCGGCTCATTGTACAGTAAGTACCCCACCACAGCGATCAACGGTAAACGCAGAAATTCCAGCGGTGCAACAACGGTGGCAGGCGCGATAGCCAGTGCGTTAGTGATACAAAAATGCGCCGCAAGTCCACAAACACCGACCAGCGCGACCCATGGCAGCGTGGTACGGTTAAGACTCGCTATATCGCCGTCAATACCGGCACACAACAATCCGAACACGCACTGCATACTCACCAGCCAGAACAGTATGCACGTCACCGATTCAGTTTTGGATAGCAACTTCGTACACAACACCGACCCTGCAAATCCCAGTGCACATAAGGCAGCCGCAACAAGTGCCGGACTAATGGTACTGGTGTCAGGGCGCGCCACAATCAGAATTCCGATAAAGCCGAGACCCACAGAAAACAGGCGGGTAAAAGTCCACTTCTCCTGTAATACGAACGGCGCAAATGCAGCCACCCACAGCGGCGTTGTGAACTCAAACGCAAATAGCTGCGACAGCGGTATTAGCGCTACCGCATAGAACCACAAATTCTGACCGGCAAAATGACAAAGGTTGCGAAGCATGTGCATACCGAATCGACCGGTACGAATCTGATGCAGAGTACCTGCCCAAAGTGCAACCCCGGTCACCAGAAGTATGCCTATAATCGACCGGTACAACATGATTTCAAAGGTGTCCAGATGGCCGCTGAGTGACCGGCCACCGATTGCCATCACCGTAAAGCTGATCATGGCTCCAAACATCCAGAACGCTGCCTTAACAGGATTTGGGAAATTTTGCATAGCGGCGACAAAGCCTTAAGAAGGGACTAATAGAATGACGCAAAGCCAGACCTGCAAACAATTCGACTTCAACAGCGCGTTTATCACACCTTAGCAGAAACGTCCGACCTCAGCTTATTTGAAACAGACTTGATGACACACCGAATTTAACTGCTCGCAGGAGTCGATGAATCAAAGCGCGCTTTTTCTCCACCCGTTTCAACGACATCCTCAGTTTTAAGAGAATCGAACAGGATTGAGCTGCATTTTAAACACCCGCCCTCTGCGGTCCGTCATTGCCTGTACCACCGCGTTGAACCTTTTGAAAATGAGTAAGTCACTAACTGCGGGCGTGGCCGATGTTGTGTTCATCAAGGTGAACCAGTGACAACTCTCATATGAACACTACAATCTGTTCCGGTCACAGTAGCCCGAGGATCAACTTATATGACCACTACGCAAACGCTCTTCCATATATGACCCTGAATTTGTTACAGTTCTGGTTTTTGAATCGGGCTGATATAACGCTTTTGAATGTGCTATACATTGCGTCTGTCCTAACGCACTACCAATTCATTCTCATCGAATATCCTGCCCTGAATCGCCACTCTTCTACACTCCAACGGACTTCCGTATGCAATTAACCTGCTTCTACCGTCAGCGGATCATTAACCGTCTGAGTTCTCTGGCCATACTGGCGTTTCTGTGGGTCTGGACCGGCAATCTGGAAGCCGCTGACATTGAAAAAAGCCCCAATGACAGCAGAGAATATCGGTCTCTCGTTCTGGATAACGGGCTGAAGGTCACCCTGATCCACGACGCGGAGTCAGACACTGCCTCTGCAGCGATGGATGTGGCTGTAGGGGCTGGCAGCGATCCTGACGGCAGACACGGTCTGGCGCACTTTCTCGAGCACATGCTTTTCCTGGGAACTGAAAAATACCCTCAGCCGGGCGACTACTCCAGCTTTATTCAGCAAAACGGCGGCAACAACAACGCCTATACCTCTTACTCAAACACCAACTACTACTTTGATATCGAACCGGGCAAACTTGAGCCAGCCCTCGATATGTTTGCGCAGTTTTTTATTGCCCCGCTTTTTACCGGGGAACTGGTCCTGCGTGAAAAAAACGCGGTGCATTCCGAATTCACCGGCAAGCGGCGCGAAGACAGCCTGAGATTCTGGTCGGCAAGAAAAATGGGCTTTAATCAACAGCACCCGATGACCAATTTCACCACCGGCAATCTGGATACACTCGAAGACAGAGAGGGATCATCAATACGGGACGAACTAATCTCATTTTATAATCAGTATTATTCATCAAATATTATGTCTCTGGCCATTATCGGCAATGAACCGCTGGACCAGCTGGAAAGCTGGGTCAGAGAAAAATTCGCAGCCATACCCAACCGCAATTCCAGTAAACAGCGATTCGAAGTCGATCTTTATGACAAAGACTCCCTGCCCTCACGAATGAACGTCACACCGCTGACGGATCAACGCTTTTTAATTATAAGCTTCCCGATCCCACTGGTTGAAGAACACCGCTTTACCCGCCCCAGAGCCTACATTGGCAACGTACTGGGACACGAAGGCGCGGGCAGCTTGTTATCCGAACTAAAACGATCGGGCTGGGTAAACGGACTTTCCGCCGGAAGCGGCACCGACACACGCTACTCGGCGACTTTCGATATATCGATCGGGTTAACCACCGAAGGTGTTGATCACGTAGACGACATCATCACCGAGGTATTTCACGCGGTCAACCGGGTACGCGATAGCGGACTGCCAAAATGGCTATACGATGAAAGCCAGACACTCGATGACATGTCCTTTCGCTTTCAGGAAAAAAGCAGTGCTGCCAGTCTGGTGCGGTCATTGTCCGTCAGAGCGCAGGACTGGCCGGCCGGGAAGCTTATATCAGGGCCTTATAAAAAAACCCGCTTTGATGTCGAAGGTATCAAACTGATTCTCGATCACATGACCCCCGATAATTTACAAATTATTGTGGTCGCCCCGGGCCTTACCACAGACAAGGTCACACAATGGTATGAAGTTCCGTACAGCTTAAAGCCAATACCGGAATCAACGCAGGAAGTATGGCGCAATGCCGGTCTAAACCCCGCCATCGTGATGCCTCCCCGCAACGAGTTTCTACCCGAGGATTTACAATTGCGGGCAACCGGTTCCGGCGACCCGATAAAATTGATCAACACCCCTAAACTCACCGTGTGGCATCGAACCGACTCATCCTATGGAGTGCCCAGAGCGAACTTTAAAGCCAGTATTCACACACCAATGGCGACCGGCACAGCGCATGGCAGCGTACTTACTGATCTCTATGTTCAAATGATCAATGAGCAGCTAAATGAATTTTCCTACGCGGCTAACCTGGCCGGGCTTGGCGGATACTTGTCAGCCACCAGTCGCGGCTTATTAATCAACATTAACGGCTATGCCGATGGACACGGGAAAATGCTTGAGAAAGTCGTCGAGGCTATGCAAAACCCGGTCTACGACACCACACTGTTCAACAGACTAAAAAAAGAATCCATCGAGAAAATCCAAAACAGCACCAAAGACGCACCCTACAAAAGAGCGGCCGCTGAAACACAAAAACTGCTATACACACCTTATCTGCCTGACGAAGAGCGCGTTAATGCCCTGAACGAAATTACTATCGATGATTTAAAGAGTTTTTCACCCGCCCTGCTGAAAAATATAAGGGTAATAGTGTTATCCCACGGCAACCTGACAGGTACCGAGACGCTGGACCGTGTCGGAATCTTACAAAACGCATTTATCAACGACGCCAATTCAGCACATGTTGATCAAATCAGAATGATTAAGCTGCCAGACCGCAGCAGACACATTAAAAAACTTGACCTCAATCACAACGACTCGTCAATATCACTATATATACAGAGCACAGAAAGACACAGAGCCAGCCGTGCACGCTACGCTCTGCTAAGACAACTTCTTTCACAGCCTTTCTATGCAGACCTTCGCACCCGCCAGCAACTGGGGTATTTTGTTTTTACCTACAGCATAGACGCAATACAGGTACCGTCAGTAGTGCTGGCGTTACAGTCACCATCGGCGGGACCGGCAAAGATGTACAACGCTGTTGAGCTGTTTCTGGCAGACTTCGAAAAACAGCTGACAGACATGACGGCAGAGGACTTCCAGGCCAACGTGCAGGCGCTGGTGACTCAGGTGGAAGAACGCGATGATCGACTGAGAGAGCGCACCAATCGTTACTGGAGCGCGATTGTCAGAGAAGACTACAACTTTGACGCATCAGAACTTTTTGCAAATGAAGTGCGCGCGGTCACTAAAGAACAAATACTAACGCTGTATCGCAAGTTGTTCATCGATGCTACCGCTGGCCGCTTGCTGGTCTACTCTGAAGGCAAGGTTGCCAAAGACAGCAGCGATGACACTCTTCCACCAATGCAGGCTGTCAAAAACATTAACTCTTTCAAAGAGGGAAAAACACTGCTACTGCCGCTGAGCGAGGTAGACGGTATTGAGTAGTGACAGATACAAACAGTCACTCTGCAAATCGCGGGCAGCCATCGTTAACAGATGGCTCTTGCTGTCTGCACTTGCTGCTCTGACAGCATCCTGCTCTACAACATCTACGACCTCAGGGCTCACGGTGGAGGGCAAGGTAACCAAAGTACACGACGGTGACTCAATACACATTACACCCGCCGGTGGTAAACGGGTTGTGATTCGTTTTTCCGCCATCGACGCTCCAGAGATCACTCAGTCATCAGGCATTGCGGCAAAAGATTATTTGCGCGCTAGATTACTGGGCAGGGATGCTACCGCTCAATGCCACAAAACTGATCGCTACCAGCGCAATGTGTGTGACGTTTATGTGAGGGATCAGGACATCGGACTGGCAATGATCAACAACGGGCACGCCTGGCACTACAAGCAATATCAACATGAACAAGATTCAAATCAACGAAAAAAGTACTCACGCGCCGAAAACAAAGCCAGAGAATCCCGACGCGGGTTGTGGCGGGAAGACAAGCCCGTCGCGCCATGGATCTTTCGCAACAGCCAATAGTCATAGCAATATTGACAGCAATTATTCACTGCCGGCAGGTGGGGATTTCACCGCCAGTTCAACAATCACCGGATAGTGATCCGCAGGCCAGACATCATCGTACTTTTCACGCAGCAGTTTTGTGTGACCATGCTGCTGGAGCGCTGCGCTGAAAAGCACATGATCGATTGCGGGAATTAAATTCAAACCTCGATTAAAATGAAAGGTTGACCCTGCAGACTTTGCAAGCGTAAGAGGAATATTCTTTAGTTTACGCATCGTTGGTGTAAAACCCGGCGCATTGGTATCACCCAGCAGTACCACCGGCTTTCCATCATCAACCAATGGCTTTAAGCGCTGAGCCACCAGTTGCGCTGATTTACTGCGATTACCCATACTTTTATATTCGAAGTGAATATTAAACACGGAAATCTCCTCACCGTTACTCAAATCGATCAGTGTTGCCCATGAACAGAAAGCCGGCCAGCTACCATTAAAGGTGCGCGAATAAATAACCTCCGGAGTGTCTGAGAAAAAGAAGAACCCCTGCTCTTTCTGAGAAAAGCGGGTGTGCTTATATAATATGGGTTGTGTGTTCGGATAAGTCTCTGCCGGTCCAAATGCTCCCGCGCTGTATGCAGGCAGATGTTGCAATATCCAGTCAAGCTGCTTGTTCTCGTGGTTAAAACTACCACCAGCGAAAGTTTCCATCTCCTGAAACGCTATGATATCTGCGTCTATATCCGCAAGCGCTTTTGTCACAGCATTCTTGCGGTTGTCCCAGCTTAACTTTTTCTGACCGGGCGCGACGTAGTGAATATTAAAAGAGGCAAAGCGAATAATATTATCTTGAGCGGGATCTCCGGATGAGGAATCGCCAAAGGGTATTACCTCCTGCGCACCGGCGCCATGCAAGGTGCAGGAGGTAATCAAGGTGCATACAAGCGACAAAAACAGCAATAGATATCTGCGATTATTAAGCGTCAACATCTGTCTGCGATCCCGTGTTTTATATCATATTATCTCAGAACTGATATTGATAAGCCGGTCTGTGACAAAAACATCGACGTCATTACGTCGATGTTCAAAATCCGCACGGGAACAACAATACCCTAAGACTAAGCAGGTGATCGACTAAGACTCAGAAGACGGCGAGCTTGACATAAACCGGTTAAACTCCTCTTCGTCAGCGCGTCTTTTAGCATCAGAACGAAAATCTTTAAAGCGATTTGAGCGCTCTTTGATTTCGTCTTTAATTTCTCTGATGCGATCATACTGCGTCTGCTGGAACTCATTGAACACCGCATTGCCGCTGTAACTGTGCTTGTTTCCCCACAGCCCGGTTGCGCCTTGCACTTTCTCACGAATGGCTGCGGGTAAATCCCGGGCGTCACGCCCTTTCAGAATCCAGTAAAGCACCAGCAGCCCTACGGGCCAGAAAAACACAAAACTGACTACCATTATCGCAATGTTTATTCCCGACCAGTTACCGCCACCTGAACAAAAACCAGCACTGCTGCTACCGCGGGTACGACCACCTGAATTTTCAACTGTTGTTCGGCCTGTTGACGTCATATTCTTATCCTCCTTGGGACAATGAAGAAGCTAAACCCTTAAATTACAGCAACTTAAATCTGATTCGCTTCCTTAAACCAGATAATGTAACTGCTGTTCACATTCAATATACAGACTCTGCTGAGGGTTTCAAGTGTTTTGGCGAAAAAAAGTGAACATCGTTTACATTAGTCCTTTAAAATAGCCCTATGCGAAAGACAAAAAACACCTATCACCATGGCGACCTCGCAGAGTCCCTGCTGGTTGCTGTAGATGAGATAGCAACAAAATTCGGCCTTGAAGCTGTAACCCTCAGAGCCTGTGCCAAGCTGGTCGGTGTATCACCTTCGGCAGCGTTTCGGCACTACTCGGACAAGAAAGCACTGCTCACGGCTTTCGCCACTCGTGCACTGGACCAATTGTCGTTAGCGATGTCAGACGCACAGTATGCCGCGGTAGAAAACTCTTCTAATCCCTTCCATGCAGTTTGCCTGGCCTATGTAAAGTTTGCCCTTGAAAAGCCAGCCTTCTTTCGCGCCATGTGGCGCGAGGAGTCGTTATATACCAGTGATAAAAACTACATAGCCGCCGCACTTAATTTACAAGCGCATATGCAAGCCGGATTCGCAGATACTATAGAAGATAAAGACCCCGACAGCATCAGCCCGCAGGAGTTACTGGCGTGGTCTTCCGTGCATGGCCTGGCAAAGTTGTTTATTGAAGGGACTGTTGGCAGGGATAATACAATGGAGGAGAAGATCGAACGGGCGCGCGATATGATTATTGCTTTGGATTCGGCTATAAAATAGTTGTTGGTTTGGTGTTTGTATTTTCGCCTGCCGCTCGCCCCATTTCCTCTTTATCAGCGAATTTGAATGTAGCTGATTTATACAATATCTAAAACCCCTGATCTTCCTGATCAACCACATCTCTGAAGAAACCGGATTGCTCGTCTAAGAACGTTGTTGTGGCTAGCGGGTGCCCTTTGCGCTGCGGATCTTCCTGAAAGTACCTGAGATTATCACGCAGAAAGTTGTTAAATGGCTTTCCTTTTAAATGTGCCTGGAAGGCATTTTCGCCTTCATAGACTTCGTAAAACGTAACATACTGCCTATCACATTGATCGAGGCCTTCGTCTGTACCCGGGCCGGTGGCAGCAGTGTGCACCCGATATACCAGGGTTGCAGATTCAGCTGCTTCAACCGTATCAGCAAGTGCTCGAAGATGCTGTACAAGGTCAGCCCAATCGTCATCCGAAATGTCGGTGCGCACACTCCACCGCGATATTAGTGTAACCATAGAGATGCCCTGGTTCAGCGGCGTGCATTAACAAACAGCCGCGTGTTTTTAGAATAGTTGTAGCCATACAAAATGTTCTGCCAGTGCTCCTTGAGCCAGGGCACACGCCTGTCGAAAGCTACAACGATAGAATCCATTATTACGCCGGGAACATCAACTGGCAGGCGACTAACTGTCTTTTGCAGTGCGGTGTCGGTGTTGCATATGACCTCATCAACCAAGTTGCCAATAGCCACGCGTGATAACCCGGATTGAAGCCCGGTTTCAACAAAATGTCTACCGCGAATTCGCTCAACGCTTTTAAACAGGCTACTTAGCTACTTTAGAATACCTTACGCTGTCCCAGATTATATCATTGCCATCTACTTCAATCGTTAGTTCTCTGTCGTTAAATACGGCAGTGAAGCCGGTGTTATTCAGGTACGCAACAGTACCTGCTTCAGCAACGTCTTCATAAAACCACTGAAAGGTATCATTCGAGAAGTCAACTCTCCATCGTCCAAGGGCAGCAACGCCATCAACGACAGGCCCGATCTGGCGCAAGCCAACTGACTCATAAGACTCTCCGTCAAGAAATCCTGTAAGAGTTTCCTGCGAGTCAAACTGGTTTGAGAAATCTTTTTCATATACCGAACCCTGAATAACAATTTGGTCGTTATGCAGCATGGTCACCGGCATGATGCTATTACCGAAAGATACATTGAAAGTTGAACCATCTACATAAGAGTATGTTCCAACTGCAATTGTATCGCGCGTTGCCCAAAAGACCTTGTCATCTTCAAACCACATTGACCAGTTGATTGTACCCACACTGCCATCCGCTCTCTCGCCGCCTTGAAGTAACTCAACACTTCTGTACGTTGCATTGTCCAGGAAAGCGACCAGGTTTTCCCGGGAGTCGAATTGTGATCCTGCCGCTCGCCGGTGCTTGACTGAGTTCCAAATGATATCGCCGCCAGCATCAGAGAAAGGTATGTCGCCAAAAGCGAACGTGGCAGTTAAATTTGTTTCACCATTATCAAGATAGCTGCCAGAGTCAATGGTGTCCGATTGAGTCCAAAACACTTCGTCAGCGGTGAATTTGACAATGCTTGATACGGGGTTTTCTGTCGAAACAAAGGTTGCACCGGAGTACATTAATATTACACCAGATGCAGATTCGTCTTGATTGTCAATATCACCAGTGAGCTGATCTTCATTGCCCATCGAAGAAATTATTACCCCTTCCGAACTGCCATTACAGCCAGCAGTTAGA
>CAKZVB010000138.1 GCA_937922015.1 uncultured Granulosicoccaceae bacterium | reverse complement strand
GCACAGGTATTGGATGAAGTAACGGTGGGCATGATCGACGCATCGATCACACGCAGAGAATCGATGCCATGCAATTTCAGATCAGAACCGACAACTGCCATCGGATTGGTAGCCGGGCCCATCATACAGGTGCCCACCAGATGATAACCGGTGTTACCGGTTTGCCTTGCATAGTCCAGCACTTCATCGTCGGAGTCTACGTGCTTTCCCGGAACCTCTTCCTTGTCATAAAACGGCGACAACGGCTGCGCCTGCAGAAAACGACGCGCCATCCTTACACCTTTTACCGCCACCTTTTGATCAACTTCAGCTTGCAGGTAGTTGGGTTGAATATCGGGTAGTTGCTGAAAATCAGGGGAGTTAATGCGAACATAACCACGACTTTCCGGACGTTGCTGGGTAAACCCGCAGGTCACCGCTGGAAACGTATCAAGTTCATAAACCCTGCCTGGTCTATAGCTTCCATGGCTAAAGACAAACTGCAAATCCGGTCTGGTGTCGTCATCTACGAGTTTATCAATCTGTAAGTCATCGTTTAACTGCGCCGAATTTAAAAACGCAAATGCTATTGAAGGACTCCACGAAAGAATACTTGGCTTACCTGCTACCCAACGCAGTATTTCCCTGCCAAGTTTCAGGCCCCTGCTCTGCGTATTCAGGGTATCTACATCATTTTTTAATCTCGCCGCCAGACGTACAAAGTAGTGATCCTGAAAATTCTCTCCAACACCGGGCAAATGTTTGTGCACCGGAATACCAAGCGACTGAAGGTGATCGCCGTCACCGATACCGGAGTGCTGCAGAATTCTTGTGGTGTTCACCGTACCCGCACACACCAGTACCTCCTGACGGGCAAATATTTTTTCAATACCACCCGCACGCATCACCTCCACACCAACCGCTTTACTATTTTCAATTATCAAACGGGTCACTGGAGAATTGGTGCGCACATCTATATTGCCAGTACTTGTGGCAGGTTTTAGAAAAGCATTAGATGTGGTCTCACGTCGACCGCGGTGGATAAACCTCTGGTAATAGCCGGCACCTCTTTGCGAAACGCCATTGTAGTCTACGTTTTTCTGTGCACCGGTGGTGGAGGTCACTGAATCAATAAACGCGTCGCACAGAGGATGTGTCTGATCCGGGTCTGAAATTCGCAACGGTCCGTGACTGCCGCGATACTGGGATTCGACACCTGATCTTGTTTCTGATCGCCGGAACAGCGGCAGCACATCATTGTAGGACCAGCCATCGTTGCCAAGCGACTGCCAGTGGTCAAAATCCTCTGCCTGACCGCGGTTATAGATTAATCCGTTTAGAGATGTCGAGCCGCCCAGTATCCTGCCCTGTGGCAAATACACCTGACGCCCGGCGGTGTTATCGCCGGCCACACTCTTGAATTGCCACATCAGTTCAGGTTTTACCAGATTCTTAACAAAACCGGCTGGTATTTTTACCAGCAGACGGTTGTCATGATCACCGGCTTCAAGCACACAAATTGATTTGTTTGTGGCGCTGCCGAGCCTTGCGGCCAGTACGGAACCAGCCGCACCACTACCGATGATAATGAAGTCATAAACCTCGGCCAATTGACTTTCCTCCAAACCCTGACGCACGGTGTCAGTTATTTTTCACCTCATTGTACGCACACAATACACCGCTGCAGCAACTACACAAACCGATTAACCTGATTCTCCAGGTATTCCTGCCTGCCGGATACCGGATCCGGGTTTATGTCTTCTTTTTCAACTTTAGCAGCCAGAGCTTCGAGTGATACTTTGCCATCCAGCACTTGCCGGGGGTAGTCGTCATCCCAACCGCTATAACGACCATCAATGTAACCGTCAACGGTGCCGTCTTCTATGATTTCCACCGCCGCTTTCAGACCTCTGGCGCAACAATCCATGCCGCCGATATGACCCATTAACAGATCATCAGGCTCTATCGATTGACGCCGGAGTTTAGCATCGAAGTTGGTGCCGCCGGTGGTAAACCCGCCCGCCTTGAGCACCTGATAATAAGCCAGCGCCATTTCCGGTACATTGTTGGGAAATTGATCAGTGTCCCAACCGGACTGGTAATCATTGCGATTCATATCGATAGAGCCAAAGATACCCAACGCATTTGCCAGCGCCAGTTCGTGCTCGAATGTGTGGCCCGCTAGAATGGCATGCCCCTGCTCGATATTCATCTTAACTTCGTTTTCTAGACCGTGGCGTTTCAGGAAACCGTAAACGGTCGCCACGTCATAGTCATATTGGTGCTTAGTCGGCTCCTGCGGTTTCGGCTCCACCAGAATCGCACCTTTAAATCCGATCTTGTGCTTGTACTCAACTACCATATTCAGAAAGCGACCCAATTGATCAAGCTCTTTGTCGATACGCGTATTAAGCAGAGTCTCATAGCCTTCACGTCCGCCCCACAACACATAATTCTCGCCACCAAGGCGGTGAGTTGCATCAATACAGGTTTTAACGGTGGCGGCTGAAAACGCAAAAACATCGGGGTCGGGGTTAGTTGCCGCGCCGGCCATAAAACGCCGATGCGAAAAAAGGTTGGCCGTGCCCCACAACAGCTTTAAACCGGTGTTGGACATTTTCTTTTCGAAGTAGTCGACGATCTCATTCAGGTTGCGGGTATTCTCTGCGAAATTATTGCCTTCAGGGCGCACGTCTGCATCATGAAAACAAAAATAGGGAACGCCTAACGCCTGAAACATCTCAAACGCCACATCGGCCTTGAGCTTTGCATTAGTCATCGGGTCATTGGAGTTACCCGCACCATCAAACCACGGACGCTCAAAGGTCTGCCCGCCAAAAGGATCAGAGCCGGGCCAGGTGAAATTGTGCCAATAACAAACGGCAAATCGCAGATGATCTTCCATACGCTTGCCGGCGATCATTTCATCCGGCTGGTAGTAACGAAACGCAAGAGGATTCTGGCTGTCCGGTCCCTCATAGGGAATGGTTGTTATATCCCCGAAAAATCCAGTTGTCATCGGTGTACCTCGTTGGTATTTTGGGAAACTGATCCGTTAAAATGATTAACCACTATTCTGTCAGTGCACCCGGACCAGGTGTCGCACCGGGCGGGCACTTACCTAGAATGATCATGCCCAGCACTTCATCCTTTGTTACGTCGGTGGTTTTAGCAGATCCCACGATGGCGCCGTTCTTCATCACTACCACGCGGTCCGCCAGATCAAATACATCATGGATATCGTGGCTGATCAGGAAAATACCAATGCCGTCATTTTTTAACTGATGAATCAACTGACCAACCTGCTCTGTCTCGGCCGGGCCAAGCGCTGCAGTGGGTTCATCCATGATGAGTATTCGGGCGTTAAAATGTATAGCTCGTGCAATAGCCACTGACTGACGCTGCCCGCCCGACAATTGCTTTACGGGATCTTTAAAGCGCGTGAAGTTTGGATTAAGGCGATTCATCACCTTGCGGGTTTCTGCTTCCATTGAGGCATCATCGAGCGTGCCCCAGCGCGTTAGTAGTTCGCGTCCAAGGTACAGATTGGCCGCTGCATCGACGTTGTCTGCAAGTGCCAGGGTCTGATAGATCGTCTCGATTCCATAGTCTTTCGCCTGACGCGGATTGGTAATTGTGGCCTCCTGGCCATCGACAAATATAGTGCCGCTGTCGCGGGCATATGCACCGGACAGTATCTTGATCAGGGTCGACTTGCCTGCGCCGTTGTGCCCCAGCAGACCAACAACTTCGCCTGCGTGCAATTCGCAGGACGCGTGGTCTACCGCATGAATTCCACCGAAGGATATAGAGATGTCTTTCATCTCTACCAGAGGTGTCTTACCGGTATCAGGATCTGCTGACGTCTGTGTTACTGGGTTTGTCATGACGATCTCCTAAACCGAATTTCTGCGATACAGATTGTCAAGATAGACTGCAACCACCAGCACTACACCGACAACCATTTGTTGAATGGCCGAGTCAAAACCGATTAACACCATTCCCGACTGCAGTGACTGCATTACCAGTGCACCCAGAATAGCGCCATAGATTGTGCCGATACCACCCGCAAACGAAGTACCACCAATCACCGCGGCGGCAATCACATATAACTCATCGAATTGACCAAGGGCAAGCGTGGCAGACTTCAGCCGCGCGCTTGCAATAACAGCAGCGACTCCGGTTAGCGCCCCCATCAGAGCGAAAATCATCATGGTCATTTTTTTGGTATTGATACCGGCAAGCTCGGCCGCTTCCGGGTTACCACCGATGGCAAACACATAGCGACCGAACCTTGTCCGTGTGGCCAGAAATGTCATGGCAATACCAACGGCAATTGCGATCAGAATAGGGAAAGCGAAACCGTGCGATATAAACAGCCCGCCTTCAGGAACATCGATATTATTGGCCGCCGCATAGCGCCTGACAATACCTTTCGGCCATGGATAGGCATTCATTACCAACACAGAACCGATGACTACAGCAGTACCGGCAATACCGATCAGGTACTCTGCCCACATGGGACGTGTTGGAAAACCGAATCGAATTCTCTCTTTACGACCGCTAACCAATAGCCAGACAATACCTATACAGACGCCGATGCCCAGTATCCATGAGCCGGTCGCACCTATGGTGCCGTAGGGTCCGCCACCGATTAATGAAAACGTTTGGTCTACCGGTGCAATAGTCTCGCCTCTTGCCAACAGATAAGAAGCGCCACGCCAGATAAGCAGCCCGCCAAGCGTGACAATAAAAGCAGGTATGCTGAGGTAGGCAATTAAGAAACCCTGAAACGCACCGATTAAGGTGCCGGCCAAAATACCGACCGCTACGGTGATCACCCAGATCATCGGATGCCCTAACCCCAGGAATTTCGGCAATATCCAGACCTGCACCACACCCATAATCATTGCCGTAAAGCCCAACAGAGAGCCGACAGACAGATCGATATGGCGGGTGACAATCACCAGAACCATGCCAGTTGCCATCACCGCGATTGACGATGTCTGCACAGACAGGTTCCAGAGATTTCTGGGTGTAAGAAAGGCACCATAGCCATTGACAAAATGACCGTACAGGTGAAAACCAACCCAGATAAGCAGCAGCGCACCGATCATACCGAGCAATCGCGTGTCTACCTCGGTAGCGCGCAGGAACCGCACCAGACCACTGTCCTGATGCTCATGTTTTGGTGAATCAGACAACCGCAACTCTCCCCGGGATATCTTCAATACTCGTACAGCGGTATTGAATAAGAAATTAATTGTTTTAGTACAAGTGATTTAGCTGCCGGTTCCGCTACGCGGGTGCTTGAGAGGAGACTTCACTCTCTCGGCAGTAGAGCAATCCCTGTCGGGATCGACAAAACAGGCCGCTAGCGCGGCCTGTTTCTTTTTACAGAAGTGAATTAACAGCCGTCAACGCCGTCCATTGCACCTTCACATGCCTTCTCTTTGCTGATCCAGCCAGCATCGATTACAGCGCTCACGTTGTCTTTAGTGATTGCGGTTGGCTCAAGCAGGATTGAGGTTACTTCAACGCCACGCTTGCCACCGGAAAACGGTGCAGTACCCGGCACATCCGACAGACTTTTGCCGTCTGCAAGCATCAGTGCTGCTTCGGCGGCAACCTTACCCAGTGCACGTGAATCTTTCCAGACTGAGACCAGTTGTGTGCCGCGAGCAACACGGTTTATTGCTGCAAGATCACCGTCCTGACCAGTGACAGGAACGTTTCCAGCCATGCCCTGAGCTTCAAGTGCGGCAACAGCACCACCGGCCATGCCATCGTTTTCAGAGATAACAGCGTCGACGTTGTTGTTTTGAGAAGTCAGGCATTGCTCCATGTTTTTCTGAGCGCCTTCAGGCTTCCAGCCGTCGGTAAAGGTTTCACATACATTTTTGATCGCGCCGGAATCAATAGATGGCTTTAGAACTTCCATGATTCCTTCGAACAGGAATGTCGCGTTTGGATCGCCCTGATCACCCTTAATGAATGCAAAATTCCCTTCTGTCTGGCCGCTTTCCAGCATTGTTTTTGCCATTAACCGGCCAACACCAACGTTGTCAAACGTCACATATAGAGAATCTTTGTGTTCAATTTGTACGTCATAGGCAATCATTGGAATGCCTTCGGCCGCAGCCTGTTCAACCGCTGGTAAAATTGCTTCTGAGTCAAAAGGTACGATCAACAATACATCAGCACCCTGAGAAATCAGCGATTCAATGTCGGTTAACTGCTTACCCGCAGAGCCCTGCGCGTCAGCAGAAATGTACTTGTCGCCATTTGCTTCGACAATCTCTTTGATAACAGCTTCATCACGCTTCCAGCGCTCTTCCTGAAACACTTTCCAGGAAACGCCGACTATTTTGTCTTTTGCCATTACCGGCATAGACAAAGTAGTGACGAACGCTGCTGTGGCCAGAGCCAATAGATTTTTTTTCATTGTTTATCCTCGCTTAGATTTAAAATTGTTGGTTACCGAAAACCTGCGCCTGTGGCCGGTCCATTATGACCTCATTTTTATTAAATGCACCTATTAATTTTTAGGCTCGAAAAAAATAGTGATTCTTTCGTCAAGATGTGTCAAGTTATTTTTCATGGAAACCATAACCACCTCCGATGAACTGCGCCTTTACAATCGAAGTCGCATACTCACCTGTCTGCGGGAAACCGGCCGCCAGTCCCGCACCAGTATTGGCGAATACACCGGCCTCAGTGCTGCCACTGTGACTCAGGTGACAGCCAGTCTGATAAATGATGGCGTAATCAGACAAGTCTCCCCCAGGCCCATCAATGCGCCTGCTGCGACCGGTAATACCAGGCGAGGTCGCCCGCAAGTCATCCTGGAACTCAAGCCAGAGGCAGCAACCACAGCGATCGTTACCGTCCTGCTCAATCAAATCGAGGTCATTTTGTTCGACTATGCCGGCACCTGCAAACATCGACTAACCAAAAAGCTGGTAACCGCCTCACTGACTGCGGCCACGATGAAAAATAACCTGACCCGGCTGATTGACGCGGCATTGATCGACGACGATCACTACCGCACCTCATTGAAACACATCGCTGTCGTGTTTCAGGGCACTGTCACCAGCAGCGATGATGGCCTGCTGTGGTCGCCAATCACTAACGTTAGTAACTTCAATCTGCGACAGGTACTACAGGATCGCTACGACGTGTGGGTTACTGTTTCCAATGACTGCAACACGATCGCCAGGGCACTGTATACAGAGCAGCGGCAGAATCCCGAGGGTTTATCAGTTAACTCACATCACCAGAAACCACCGCAACCGGCCACTAATTTCGCGGTAATTTTATTGTCGTATGGAATCGGACTGGGGTTTTATCATCGTGGCGCCATCCTTACGGGTTCACACTCGTCCGGCACCGAATTCGGCCACATGTTATACCGGGCCAATGGCGCCTTGTGTCGTTGTGGCAGGCAAGGCTGTATAGAGGCCTATGCTTCAGACTACGCCATCTGGCGACATGCCACCGGACTACCCAGCGACACACTGCCGGAAGACAAAATACCGGAAGAGGAATTCTCACGCCTGATCAGAATTGCCACTGAAAAGCCAGGTCGCGAACGCAACGCCTTTATAGAGGCCGGAGCAGCTATCGGCCAGGGACTTACCAATCTGTTTGCTCTGTTTGACCCCTTTCCCACGCTGTTTGTCGGCACCTCTGCCGTTGCTTTCACACTTATGGAGGAATCGCTGCAAAAAAACCTCAGACACTATGATACGCAGGACGCGGTCGAATACGTATCTGTGTATAACAACCACAGTGAGATCAAGCTAATTCAGGACGGTGCCTCTCAGCAGGCGTTGTCGTATATTGATAGAGAAATATTCGGCTTTGGAGAAAGAATCACAGCCATCCCGGATTCCGTAAAATTATGAAACTAAAAACACCACAACCCCCTGCACGAAGCTTACATGGGCCAGTGTTTATCCTGTGCCTGCTTAGCTTTTTTGAAGCCCAACCGACAAACGCCGTGGAAACTACGCCCACTCTATACCCGTGGACCACACAGGCGATCACGCAACACGTAAACAAGAATCACTACAAGGGCAACCTTGATCAGAGTTCACTGTTAGCGCTGATAGAAGCCGGAGAACAATTATTCGCCGCAAAATTCAACTCCGCAGACGGTGTTGGCAGGCCAATGTCAACACAGGCTATCATCCCCACCAAACGCAAACGCCCGGCCCGCAACCAGTTTGCACGCACGGCAGGTCTTGACGCCAACGCCTGCGCCAGTTGCCATAACGATCCGGTGATCGGCGGTGCGGGAGATTTCTCGGTTAATGTGTTTGTATCCGAAGGTTTTCAAAACACCGACTTCGACAACACCGATCCGCAATTCTCAAACGAACGAAACACCAACCACCTGTTTGGTGCCGGGCTCATAGAGCTGCTGGCAAGAGAAATGACCGCAGATCTGCAAGGCCTTAGATCAACGGCATTACGCAACGCCAGAAACAGCAGCCAGACAAACACCATTGATCTGATCACCAAGGGAGTCAATTTCGGGTCTCTTAAAGTAAGCCCGGATGGGACAATTGATTTTACCGGACTCGAAGGGATCGATCAGGACCTGGTAATCAGGCCATTCAGTCAAAAAGGGGTGATGACGTCACTGCGCCAGTTTACGGTCAATGCACTTAACCACCACCATGGCATGCAAGCCGATGAACGATACGGTGCGCGCTGGACCGGCCAGAGCGATTTTGACGAAGACGGTCACCACGGTGAAATAAGCGATGGAGACGTCAGCGCACTGGTTGCCTGGCAAGCCAGTCGCCCCGCTCCGGTAATCGCCGTGCCTGACAACCCGTTATGGCAACAAGCTGCAATCGCAGGCAAAGATTTGTTTAACGACATCGGATGCGCCGCCTGCCATATACCTGAGCTACCATTGAAGTCATTAGAATTTTCAGACCCCGGTGCCTACGATACCGCAGGCACCAGACGCCTGGGTGAAGACAACGCCGATGCCACCTACAATCTTGAACTTCTCACATGGGCCAGACAACTGCCACGCAACAGCGATGGCGAGGTGTTAGTACCACTATTCGGAGATTTAAAGCGGCACAAGATCGCCGATCAGGAAATAGCACACCTTGGCAATGAGCTGATGGCACAACGATTTGTTGAAAGAGATGTGTTTATTACTTCCGAACTATGGGGTATTGCATCGACCGCACCCTACGGACACCGCGGAGACATAACAACACTGAAAGAGATTATCGAAGTACACGCAGGGGACGCGCGAGTAGCCAGGGATAAGTTCACTGAACTGACGGATGAACAACAACAGCAAATCATAGCGTTTCTTTTGACACTGCAGATACCGGATTATCTGGCAAATAACGACCAGCTGTCGGGTCTATACGAACCACAGGCTCTACCGGTTAAAACACAGTGATCTATAATTCATCAACCCGCATTGTTACACCAATCACACGACTGACTTACGCTGTCACTGCTACGTATTTGTTAGCTAATACAGTCAATGCACAACAACTGCCATCAGAATTCAGTGCAGACATACCACGCTTTATAGAGTCTGCTAAAGCCGCAGGCATTGAGCACCAATACAGCGGCCCGTGGGAATTTTTTGTCGGTGGCGGCGTCGCAACATTTGATTGCAATGGCGATCGCAAGCCCGACCTTTTTTTTGCAGGTGGCAATAACGATGCCGCCTTGTTTGTCAATCAAAGTCATACCAATGGCGATCTGTTATTCAAACAAAAAAACGACTACGTCTCTTCTGCACAAACCAAAGTGACCGGGGCTTATCCACTGGACATAGACAACGACGGACACCTGGATCTGGCGGTGCTGAGAGTGGGTCGCAACCGACTATTGCGCGGCAATGGTGATTGCACTTTTGACCAGTCATACGGACCTTTTAAACTGCCATCAGACAACAGTTGGACCACGGCCTTCAGTGCTAACTTTGACTCACAACTTCCCTACCCGACGCTGGTATTCGGCAACTATGTTGACCGCATCGCGCCCGGCTCCCCCTGGGGTACCTGCGATGATCACCACCTGTACCGCGCACAGATCGATAACGACGGTGAACAAATCTATCCGGAGTCTACCGACCTGTCCCCGGGCCATTGCACTTTATCCATGCTGTTCACTGACTGGAATCGATCCGGTCGCGCTTCTCTGAGAGTCACCAACGACAGACAGTATCACCGCGGTGGTGAAGAGCAGCTTTGGCATTTCGATTCCGGTAAACAACCGCGGCTGTATTCACGCCGCGAGGGCTGGAAAAAACTGGTGATCTGGGGAATGGGAATCGCCAGTGCCGATCTCAACGGCGACGGGTTTCCGGAATACGCACTCACATCGATGGGTGATACAAAACTACAGCAACTGGAACTGGACACCTTTGAAGAAAACAACTGGCCGGTGTACCGGGATATCGCCTACGAAAACGGCGCCACCGCACATCGCCCCTACACCGGTGACGATTTAAAACCATCGACCGGCTGGCATGCCGAATTCGATGACATCAACAACGATGGGCTGCTGGATCTATTTATCGCCAAAGGCAACGTCGAGCAAATGCCCGAGTTTGCCAACACCGACCCGGACAACCTGCTGCTGGGCAAACACGATGGCAGTTTTCATGAAGCCGGGCTTGAGGCAGGCATCGCCCTGCCCACCCGCGGCAGAGGCGGCGCTGTGGCGGATCTGAACCTCGACGGTCAACTGGACATTGTCGTCGTCAACCGCGAAGCGAACATCAGCCTGTTTCGCAACGCCGGCGCAATCTATAAAGATCGCACCAGACAATCCGGTAACTGGCTGCAAATAGAATTACAGCAACACGGCATCAACAGAAATGCGGTCGGCGCGACGATCGCCGTAAAGTCAGGTAATACCACGCGAATGCGCACCATCGAAACCGGCGGCGGTCACGCTTCAGGCGCGGCCGGATTTATTCATGTCGGTCTCGGGGTGGCGGAAAGAGCCTCGGTTCGAGTCAGGTGGCCGGACGGGCAGTGGAGCCCCGCCTATCGCGCTTTCGCCAATAACTTCCTGATCATTTCACGAAATGCCGCGCAGGCAAGCTACTGGTACCCGGAATAATCAAAAGGAATCCAACGCTACTGTCGCAGCGCTTTTGTCCGCGACAGTGTAATCCTTTAGAGACCACACTCACCTATGCTATAGTTTCGCGATTTTCCGGCGATCCCGTCCACAATGCCGCACTCCAGCATACTTACCCTTCCCGCTGAATCACAAACGCAGTGGGGCCAGCTTTACGGCAGCGCAAACGCGCTGGCTGTTGCCGAACTTGCGCGCAACAATCAGAGTCTGACACTGGTTGTTACCCCGTCGATGGCAGATGCACTGCACCTCGAAGACGCGCTGCGTTTTTTTACCGAAGACAACCTGCCGATATACAGCTTTCCGGACTGGGAAACGCTGCCATACGATTTATTCTCACCGCATCAGGAAATTGTCTCGCAGCGTCTAAAAACGCTCTACCGGCTGCCAACACTCAAACAGGGCATTCTGGTGCTGCCGGTGTCGACGCTTATGCAGCGCCTTTGCCCTGCGACCTACCTCGATCAACACGCACTGATTATTCGCAGCGGCGACGAAATTCCAATCGAAGAATTTCGCACCAAGCTGGCTAACGCCGGTTATCGCAATGTCAGTGAAGTTCAGGAACACGGTGAATTCGCGGTGCGTGGTTCACTGCTTGATCTGTTCCCGATGGCCAGTGACAAGCCCTTCCGAATCGACTACTTCGACGATGAAATTGAATCAATCTATTGCTTCGACCCCGGCACCCAAATCGCCAGACAGGAAGACAAAATAGATAAGGTCGAACTACTACCCGCGCGTGAGTTCCCGATGGATGACGAGGCTATTAAAAGATTCCGCCAGAGCTTTCGTCATCACTTTGAATCAAGTCGCAGCAGCCCGATCTATCGCGATGTCAGTAACGGTGTTGTACCGTCAGGTATCGAATACTACATGCCACTGTTTCTCGAAGAGATGGCAACAATCTTTGACTACCTGTCAAAAGACGCCATAGTCGTTCAGTGTGGCAATTGCCAGTCTGCCATGACTGATTTCATGGAACAAACTGAAGAACGCTACGAGCAACGCCGCTACGATATTGAACGCCCGGTACTGTCACCTGATCACCTGTTTATTGACGCCGAGACAACAAGCGGTTTTATTAAAAGCAGAGCTCGGGTCAATGTCATCTCCACCGAGTTACCCGACAACAAAAACAACTATAACTTCGGCACAAAGTCTCCAGGCAAATACCCGATCACGGTGCGGCTGGAACAACCGCTGGGGATACTAAAAACGTTTCTCAAAGAGTTTGACGGACGTGTGTTGTTTGCCTCTGAATCCGCCGGACGCCGCGAAGCCTTTATGGAATTGCTGATCGGCAACAATATCGCTGTGGCCACCGTCGACGGCTTTAATGAATTCCTGAACAGCGACAGACAATATTGCATCTGTGCCGCCCCACTCGACGATGGATTGATTGCCCCCGATTCAAAAATTGCCATCATCTGTGAATCACAGCTCACCGGTAACAAGGTCAACCGCAACAGCCGGCGACGTCGCCCCACACATGACAGCGATGCCGTTATTGCCAACCTGGCCGATCTCACCATCGGTGCACCAGTGGTACATATTGACAATGGCGTTGGTCGCTATCAGGGTCTCATAACTCTGGATATCGGTGGCACCAGCACAGAATACCTGTCACTGATTTACGCCAATGACGACAAACTCTACGTGCCGGTAGGTTCACTGCATTTAATCAGTCGCTACACCGGTGCCTCGGAAGAAAACGCTCCGCTGCACCGACTGGGTGGTGAGCAATGGCAGAAAGTAAAACGCCGTGCGGCACAAAAAGCACACGATGTTGCTGCAGAACTACTGGAAATTCACGCGCGCCGTGCCGCGAAAATCGGTTATGCCTACACCGAAGACACCAACAATTATCCGGTTTTTGCAGAGACATTCCCGTTTGAAGAAACCCCGGATCAGGCGCGCGCTATTGAAGAAGTAGTGAAAGACATGCGCTCTGACCAACCGATGGATCGCGTGGTATGCGGTGACGTTGGCTTTGGTAAAACTGAAGTAGCGATGCGTGCCGCTTTTGTCGCGGTAGATGGTGGTAAACAAGTGGCTATTCTGGTGCCCACCACATTGCTTGCACACCAGCACCATAAAAACTTCCTTGATCGATTTGCCGACTGGCCGGTACAAATAGAATGCCTGTCACGATTCCGCTCAAACAAAGAGCAGGAAGCTGTCGTAAAGTCGCTGCAGTCAGGCGGTGTCGATATTGTGATCGGCACGCATAAGCTATTGCAGAAATCCATTAAGTTTAAAAATCTCGGTCTGGTTATTATCGATGAAGAACATCGCTTCGGTGTGCGACACAAAGAACACATGAAGTCGTTGCGTGCCGAAGTCGACATACTAACCCTGACAGCAACACCAATACCGCGTACCTTGAACATGGGGCTTGCCGGCCTGCGTGATCTTTCTATAATCGCCACACCACCACCCAACAGGCATGCCATCAAAACGTTTGTTGGCGAATGGTCAGACACTCAGGTTAAAGAAGCCTGCCAGCGTGAACTCAGTCGCGGTGGTCAGGTGTATTTCCTGCACAATGAAGTCAGCTCTATCGAACGCATCGCCCGGCAACTTGAAGAGATTATCCCGCAAGCATCAATACAGATTGCACACGGTCAAATGCGAGAGCGCGAACTTGAATCGGTCATGCTTGATTTTTATCATCAGCGTTTTAATGTCCTTCTGTGTACGACCATCGTTGAAAGTGGCATCGACGTGCCAACTGCTAACACCATCATTATTAACCGCGCAGATAAACTTGGCCTGGCGCAACTGCATCAGCTACGCGGGCGTGTCGGAAGATCGCACCACAGGGCTTACGCCTACCTGATCGCACCGCCTGAAAAGTCGATGACCAAAGACGCTGAAAAACGTCTTACCGCGCTGGAGTCTCATGAAGACCTCGGGGTGGGCTTTACACTGGCAACCCATGATCTGGAAATACGCGGTGCGGGCGAATTACTGGGTGACGAGCAAAGCGGGCAAATTCAGGAAATCGGCTTCACCCTCTATACCCAACTGCTTGAACGCGCCGTCAGCGCGCTCAAAGCCGGTAAAATACCGGACTCTGATTCACCACTGGCGCAATCGACCGAGGTTGAACTGGGCGTACCCGCGCTATTGCCGGCAGACTACGTAGCTGACGTACACACCCGCCTGATTCTCTACAAACGTATATCAAATGCCAGGGACAACACTGAACTTGATGAACTGAAAGTAGAGCTCATCAATCGATTCGGTCTGCTGCCGGATACCGCCAAATATCTGTTTGCCGCCACCGATCTAAAACTGCGCTGCCAGAAGCTGGGGGCTACCCGGCTTGAAGTCGGAAGCGCCGGCGGACGGTTGATATTCGATGACAATCCGA
Source organism: uncultured Granulosicoccaceae bacterium (assembly GCA_937922015.1). GTDB lineage: Bacteria > Pseudomonadota > Gammaproteobacteria > Granulosicoccales > Granulosicoccaceae. Next base: position 5,555 of record CAKZVB010000138.1, on the reverse strand, counting down.
ACATCGACGCTGATGTACTCATTGGCCTGATACAAAAACGCCCGGCAGAATTCAGCTTCGACGGCAGGAACACCCTGAAGTTCAAGGAAGAACTGAGTGAAGCGGATGTTAGAATAGAGTACATTGAGGATCTACTTGAGAGATTCCGACTTGAGAAGGCAGCATAACAAATGAACTATTTCCAACAACCCGGGCGGACAATAATCAACATGACTAACAACCAGCAACGCTCAATATTAACCCGCTTATTGATATTGCTGGCAGGCTTCACTGTAGCCTCTGCGGCCTCTGCCAGAAGCTACGATGTTGAAATTATTGTCTTTGAACACGTACGGGAAACCAATGTTGGCAGCAGCGACACACTACTTTTGCCTGTTGTTCGCGACGCACAGACAATCCCCCCGGTACCAACCGGTACAGACCCCGCACAAAGTCTTGTACAGAGTCAGGAACCCAATTTACCCATTCAGTCACTAAAGACTCTGAGACTATCAGACCACGCAGAAAAAATTAAACAATCACCCGGCCACCGCCTGATGTATCACGGCGGCTGGCGACAGATAGGTTTCGATCAGGAAACAGCACCCTATATGCGCATAGCGCTGGGCACACCAGTCCCAATGTTTACTGAACCAGGAGACGCTGACAGCATCTACCTGAAGGGCTACGTCACCCCGCCTCTTAACTCAAACATTCGTTACAACGAAAAGCGCACAACCACACTGTATGGCGGCATCAAGGTTTGGGTCGGTCGTTTTCTGCACTTTGAAACGCTGTTGTCGTATACACCACAGGGTGCGAATCAATCATTCGCGATAGAGTCAGGCCGCCGTATGCGAAGCCGACAGATCCACTACATAGACAATCCAAGAGTCGGCATCATCACGAAGATTTTTCCGGTAGATGAGACCGCTCCAAACTAGATCACGTCAGCAAGAAAGGGGCAATGACGATGGTAAAAAAAGGTATCAAACAACTCATCGCCGAGGCCAACGAGGTCATCGACAGCATCAGCGCTGAAGAGGCAATTGCGTTGTCAGGCAATGACAACGTCACTATCGTTGATCTTCGCGACATCAGAGAGCTCTATCGGGAGGGACGAATTCCCGACTCAGTGCACGCCCCGCGCGGCATGCTGGAATTCTGGGTAGACCCCGACAGCCCCTATCACAAACCGGTATTCGCCACCGGCCATCGCATGGTTCTGCATTGCGCATCCGGATGGCGTTCAGCACTTGCCGCACAAACGCTGGTTAATATGGGTGTTGAAAACGTCTGCCACATTGACAGCGGCTTTAAAGGCTGGAAAGACGCTGGTGGCGACACTGAAACCGTAGAGAAAAAATAGCCCTGGAGCCGGTCTAATTGAGGTTCGCAGCAAGGATGCAATTCATTGAGCCGGATTATTTTGATCGATCGCGGCCAAAAGCTATTCTGACGAAAGCAGGGTGTTTCCGCCGTTGATCATTTGTTGTTGAACAGGCTCATGGCACTGCTGTAAACATAAAGACATCAGGTACTAAGCAATGGATCCAACCTTCTGGCACCAAAAATGGGAATCAAACCAGATAGGTTTCCATAAAACCGAAGCTAACCCCATGCTGGTTCGCCACCTGCAAAGGCTGCCACTAGAAAAACACACCCGCTTATTCCTGCCGCTGTGTGGCAAAACCCTGGACATCGCCTGGCTACTGTCGAAAGGCTACAAAGTAGCGGGGGCTGAATTGAGTGAGCTGGCAATCGAACAACTGTTTGAACAACTTGGCGTCACACCGACCAGGTCACGGCAAGGCAAACATATTCACTACAGCCACAACGACATCGATATTTTTGCAGGAGACTTGTTCGACCTCACCGCAGACATGGTCGGCAACATCGATGCAATCTATGACCGGGCAGCCCTGGTAGCACTGCCTGAAGAGATGCGATTCAGTTACACGCCACACCTGATCAACTTAACCAACAACGCAACACAGCTGTTGATAAGCTTTGAATATGATCAAAGCCTGGTCGACGGCCCTCCCTTCTCTGTCAGCCCGACCGAGGTAACGCATCATTATGAACAGTCGTATCACATTGAGCTGATCGAGAGAGTCGACGTGCCCGGTGGCTTAAAAGGAAAATACGATCTCACCGAGTCAGTCTGGCTGCTGACGGATCCCGCAGCAGCTTAGCCACCATTCATTAATCACAACGACAGGGTTGTACCACGACTCCATGGCTAATAATTGCTTTAGATAAAAGTCACTTTGATCGAGTGGACTCAATTGCACTATCTAAAGCTTAAACTACACTGGCACCGGCCAGCGGCTTGGTGTATAAGGTCACCAGGTACCTGGCGATGGCGTCGCCAACACAGCCTGGCTGTGAGCCCGTGGCAGTAACCCTGAAGGTCACTACCGCTTCATCCTGAACGCCCGGAATATCTCCGGGACACAAGACCCGGATCAACCGGAGTCTTTACATTGACTACACGTATCGAGTTTTATCCCCCAGCCACCACTACTGATTTTATCCTGCCGTTTACCGAGCAAGAGTATCAGGACCGGCTCGCCGGCCTGCGCACTATTATGCAGCAGCACGAGCTGACAGCGGTTGTTCTCACCTCCATGCACTGCATTGGCTACTACACCGGCTTTCTCTACTGCGCATTCGGTCGCCCCTACGCCTGCGTGGTTACCCTGGATAATGCAGTCACTATCTCTGCCGGAATCGATGCCGACCAGCCGGCGCGCCGCAGCGTGACCGAAAATCTGGTCTACACCGACTGGCAGCGCAACAACTACTGGCGCGCTGTTAAAAGTGTCAGCGGTAGCCAGGGATCTGTTGGTATAGAGGGTGATCACCTCAACCTGCAGCAGCTGGATCTGCTTAAGCAATTTCTTAAACCCGCCAACGTGGTTGATATCGCCGCTGATCTAATGCAGCAACGCATGGTGAAGTCTGCCGAAGAGATTACTTTAATTAGAGAAGGTGCTCGCATAGCGGATATCGGTGCCTATGCGATAAAGGATGCGATTAAAACCGGAACGCGCGAAATCGATGTGGCGATGGCCGGCCGCGATGCAATGGAGCTCGCTATCGCCGATGCTTTTCCGGACTCAGAACTCCGCGACACCTGGGTGTGGTTCCAGTCGGGTCTGAATACTGATGGCGCACACAACCCGGTCACCGCCCGCAAAATTCAGCACGGTGATATATTAAGCCTGAACACTTTCCCAATGATCAATGGTTACTACACCGCGCTAGAGCGCACCTTGTTCGCAGGCAGCGCTAATGCCGAGTCATTGAAGTACTGGCAGGCAAACGTAGGTGCGCATGAACTGGGGCTGTCATTGATAAAACCGGGAGCCAGCTGCGCAGACATCTGCGCCAGAATTAACGAATACTTTGAAGAACGCGATTTGCTGCAATACCGATCGTTCGGTTACGGCCATTCATTTGGCATACTCAGCCACTATTACGGTCGCGAAGCAGGTCTGGAATTCAGAGAGGACATCGACACAGTGCTGCAAGCCGGCATGGTCGTATCAATGGAGCCGATGATCACCATACCACCACACCTGCCCGGTGCCGGCGGTTATCGTGAGCACGACATCCTGGTGATAAGTGATACCGGCAGTGAAAATATCAGCGGATTTCCCTATGGACCGGAGCACAACATAATAGGGTAATATAGCCGGTCAGGCAGCAGACGCTCAGCCATGCCGCTGTGTCTGCTGCCCTCCCTGCAACACTGAAACAGATTGTCGATACCTGCTATGCACAGATACAGAGCCTGCTGATGGAAAATAACACCTGGTTTGTTCCACTACTGCTAGCGGTGTTCGTACTATTCGGCATTGGCGACTTCATCCATTCGAAATTTCGGCTTCGCCGTTTTTATCGCAACAACAATTTTCAAGACGGTGGAAAATCGGATTTAGACAAACCAGCACAGTCGATAGTGTTAAGCCCGCTAAAGACATCACACCTGTACGGCGGCGTACATCGCGGCAGAAATATAGAACACTGTCGCGCGCATCAATCAACCCGCGGCACGTTTACGCTCAATAAAATAAAACGTAGACAAAACCAGGCACTCTGGTCGCTTACCCGGCTTCAAAGCGAACACAACCTGCCATCGTTTTGCGTTTTACCTAAAACAGCGCCCGATAATATGTTTCTATTGTTTGATGGCTCAGGAACCGAGTTTGAAGACCACGAGGAATTTAATAATCGCTATCACCTGCGCTGCGACGAACCTGAGAAAATTGAATCACTCCTAACCGATACCCTTGCAGATTTTTTAATGGCAAAGGAATTAATTTCTCTAGAGTGCATCGACAATACAGTGATCGTAAAACGCACCTGGCCCGCCGAACATCTTGACCTCAGACTTACCGAAGAACTTGACTGCGCCAGCACCATTGTCGACAAGCTGGCACCTGTCGCATCAAAATAGGCAGTCTCCTGCAAATTTACGATAGTTCCAATAGCGATGATGAATGAGTACTTACTACGTTTTCAGTCCCCGATAAAGTTTGATCAACATAGCCATAAAATTGCTGTTCGAGCAGGCTGAGAGGAAATCAATGGGATAGATCACTAATAACGACGACTATCGCACGCCGACAGGCGTACCCAATGCGCTTTAGGCTTATGCCACCCAATGCGATTCTTCTCTGACTTCACCCACAGCGGACCAAGATAGTCCTGTCAGGGACATCCGTTTCAGTGATCTCTAAAACAAAGCCAACACCCTAACCGACCTCTCCTCCACAGCGTCTGCCAGTTCAGAAGACAGAAATCAGACGACAGACCTGGCTGTGTGTATCCGTCCGCAGTTCTCTTTCATCATTCATCAGCCATCCGTGCGCTACAAGCGCTATTATCTCAACCAAAGCGAAAATACTACAGGGCCTCCCCGACAACAGCATCTGCCTAGTTTTTTGATATTCCCCGGAGTCGGGACAAAGCGCCAGGGATGGCACGCCTAATTAGCTACCAGAGTAGAACGCAAATGCAGCTGACGAAGCAGAACGCCAAAGCGGTAAGTTTGATTACATTACTAACAGAATTAAAACAAACGCAAAGCGCTACAAGCGCTGTTATCTCAAACAAAGCGACACCCTACCGACCTCCCCTGCAACAGCATCTGCCTTGTTTTTTGAAATCTCCCGGAGTCGGGACAAAGCGCCAGGGATGGCGCGTGAGCGCCAGCAGCACAGGGACGTGCGTCTGGCGCGGCCCGACGCAGGGGGATTTCAAAAAATTCCGAAGAAACCCGAAGGGCAAGGCAGCAGCGGATAAAACATAAGTAGAATTTTGGTTACTTTTCTTCTCTTTTGAAAAGTGACTCGTACAGCCAGGGACTGGCTTCGAAAAAAAGCCATGGATGGCACGCCTAATCAGCTGCAAGAGCGGAACGCAAATGCAGAATGTTTGCTACATTACTAACAGTATTAAAACAAACGCAAAGCGCTACAAGCGCTGTTATCTCAAACAAAGCGACACCCTACCAGACCTCCCCTGCAACAGCATCTGCCTTGTTTTTTGAAATCCCCCGGAGTCGG
>CAKZVB010000137.1 GCA_937922015.1 uncultured Granulosicoccaceae bacterium | reverse complement strand
GCTTGCACCTCGGCCTGTGTTTTAGCCAGCCGTATCACTTTTTCAGCAGAAGCGAGTTCAGCCGCGCTATTTGCCATCATCACACCACCCACGTGGTGTGCTCGCATCAGTTCAAGCCAGCGTCGACCAAGGTCAATACCTTGATATGTGGAAAGCTCCAACAGCTCGGCGTCGGTTGCGTAACCCGGCATCATGGCTAAAGACATACCTTGACCCTTATTTGCCCCCATCCAGGCCATCACGGTAGTCGGCGGTACAGTAGAGGCATTCCAATCAGTGAGCCAAGCCCTCATTTGCCCTACTTCCATCGCCTGATTTTGCAGAACCTCAGCAGCTGCTGCCTGGACACTGCCACCGGTGTCTCGACCCAGCACTCGCTGACACATCGCCAGTGCCTGCAGATGATGCACACTCATATCCTGACAGAAACCGATATCAGCTGCCGATGCCTGCTCAACCGTATCGGCTGAAAGCGGGTTGATCAGAAGTACAGATCCCGCCATCCCGGCGCTTACTAATTGACGACGATTCATTGAAATTTTACTCATCGGCCCGGACGTTGCGGACGTTCCTCTATATTAACAACGCCGGTATAACAACCGAGTGTGTAAGGAAATTCTTCAGTTGTATAGTAAGCGTAGTTGCCGTCGTCATCAAAACGACCGTTACACTGATCCAGGTCGCCCGCACCTTCGGTGTAGGTGTGGGCAGAGAAAGTATCAGTTGCGAACAGTGAAGCATCAGTCAGTGCCCAGGAAGATGTGTACTGATAGTTTCCAGAAAAGATTGGATAACCGTCGAACGCATAGCCGAACAACTGAGGCTCAGCCATGGCCTCGGCTTCAGTGAATCGGCAGACGTCACTTCCCGTTACATCGAAGGTATGATAGTGGTAACCGGTGGGACCATTGTGACCACCGCACTCAGTGAAACCACCCGCAAGTGAAAATACATCACCCCCGGTACCTTCTGTCGCACCATAGATTGGAATTCCATTCACCGCCACACCTATAGCTCCAAGAGCGGGAATAGCAGTGACCGTCTCTGCAGCAACTGGAGTTGCCGGCAGCGTATATTCCAGATCCATAGCTGCGGGGATTCCGGGAGATGTGATTATATACGGAAAGTCCGGAATACCATTCGAGCTTACGACGACGTTGTCGTCATTGCAGACGGCACTCACCTGTGGATCTGGCATGTCGGCATTCGCCGCGCCGTTTGTCTGGAATACGGCAGCAATATCTTCACAGCTTGCCAGAGCCGCTGAGTTTCCTGTGTCTGTTGCATCGGTCGCGTCAACTACAGTACCGTCAGAATCACATCCGCTTACAACCAGGAAGGTAGCCAACGCACCTGATAAGACCAGCCGGTTTGAGTTTTTCATTTTTTGCATATTGATCCGTACTAAATGAGAGCCAAATTACTTGTCGTTTATTTATCGTGCTGGATAGCGCTTCTGATCCGCGGGCGCGTGAAGCCTGTTTATAGGAGAAGCCCTTAATCGTTTGCAGCCAGGTCAAAGTATACAATCCAGATGCCGCCGAACTATGCAAAAAAAAAGGATAATCGCTAAAAGCAAATTCAGCCTGAATCTCCTGTACCGGAGAAAACTTTTTCAATGGATTTCTAATTTCAGATAAGAGATAGTAGTGGCTAAACAACGTAGCAAAATCATTGCCATTGAAGGTTAGAGCCTGCCGGGGGCTTTCATCGATCCCCGTCAGTCTGGTAAATCGGCTACCCTCTAATCAACTACGGTTATCTATTTAAAACTAACCAACACTTAACAATAGAAATTTCATCACACTTCTATTTTGGGAGAAATTCAATGCTAAAAACAGCCACATTAACCATCAGCACACTGTTCACAGCCGGTATTGCTCAAGCCGGGAACGTCGAGATATACCTGACAGACATGCTTGACAACATACAGAGCGGCTACTGCATCGATATAGCGCGCGCCCAGGGTGCTAAAGCGAACCCGGAAGATGGTCTGCAGGCCCATACTTGCTACAGCCCAAAAGGTGAACTGATGGCTGATCAGATATTCGATGCCGATAAATTCTCCGACGGTATACTCTACATGCCCGAGTTTGATGTTTGTGTCACTGTTTCTTCGTTGGACGCCGGCTCTTCAGTTGCTCTTAAAGCTTGCGATGGCGGCAACGCACAGTCCTTCCAATTCTCGGGTGAAGGAACCATTGTTCCAGCCTCTGCTCCAGACATGTGTGTTACCGCACAAGGAGATACACGCACAGGCAGAAGTAAAGAAAATCAAATGAAACCGCTAACGCTGGAAACGTGCGACGATGATAAAACAGCCTCGCAAGTCTGGGCCGTGCGAAGTTCACTGTAGTCTACTTGCCAGCACTATTCCGACTGTTGGATTCTGATTACATCTATGGCACTGCACCGATTCATTGACCGAACAGACTGATGGCACTTTTGATCTTGCTTGTGCCTGTCACCGACGTACGATAATGCAGGTGCAGTTTGATCCCGGATTTCTTAATAGAAATCCGGGACAGCCAACCCCATGTGAGGCTTGTCCGGGAATAGTTATTCAATTTCCCGAAGGTGATCGATAATTACCATCGCCTCGGGCACAGCGTCAGGGCGCGTAGCAGAGGTTCTGCTGCGCAGACTCCCAGCCGTAATTATTGCTGTTTCTATGGCAAATATTGCCAAATTGCCGTCGGAGCCACATCATTCAGCCGGCCATGGCAAGAATGTTAGACTCTCACCACGCCTGCTATCTATAAAATTAAACGATTATGCGAATTGCAAACCACCATCATGAGAGGCATGCACAATCGCCTTACCATCTGACAGCGTCGCACCGAGTCTGACTACTCTTGTACTTGCACCAACATCAGAAACAGAGGATTGTCCGGACAGAATATCAATTGAGTCAACGTCGGCACTATTGGCAGGCACTACAAATGCCGAGGCAGAATGATTCGCTGCCAGCACCAGATCATTTGAATTATGTTTTTGCACAAATGGGGTAGTGTTTAAATCAACAATTTTATTGTCGTAATAAATAGTTCCATAGGTAAATTCACTCAATCTAATCTCTGACGAAGTCAGATTGGTAATTACCACAGTGCTGTATTCAAAATCATTGCTGTCTACAATGAGAATCTCTAATTCGGATGGCTGTCCATCCGCCACAATTGCCTCAACACCGCTGCCCTGTACTGCTGCATTGACCAATGAACCTGAGGTAGCCAACAGACCACCAACACCTAACATCTTTAATGTACTTCGTTTCTTTAAATCAGCCATCTAATATTTTCTCCTGGTAGCTCTAAACACCGGCCTTTATATAAGCAAACCGGCAACTTTTACCCTGCAACAGAATGCTAACATATAGGCAGTAAATGAATTTACACTGAACCAGACACTGTTTTTAACAATTAGTCTGGCAGTTAAGACGTATCGTACCAGTGATCTAGCCAAGCACTGTCACCGTAACCTTACGATCAAAAGAACCAAAGCGATGCTCGTAGAGATACACTCCCTGCCAGCTACCCAGACCAGGTCGTCCATTGGTTACTGGTATAGTTATCGAATCGTTTGTCAGCATACAACGAACATGACCGGACATATCATCGTCGCCTTCATAATTGTGCCGGTACTCGGGATCACCATCGGGTGCCAGGCGCTGTAAGATTGTCTCGAGATCTACACGTACGGTCGGGTCAGCGTTTTCAGAGATAATGAGTGACGCACTGGTATGATGAATAAACACATTGCATAGTCCAGTCTGCACGCCACTGCTCGCAACAATCTGCTCAACGCGGTCAGTGATCTCATAGGTATCACGACCTTTTGTTTTAAATACAAATTTATTCTGATGGGCCATATATTCTCACTCTAAATTGATATCAGATTGATAGTAAATTCTCCAGCATCGACCTGGCCTGCCAGGGCATGGTACAAAAGTTCCCTCAACCCTGATAACAAAGTTAATTGGTACCTTCAGTGGATTCAAATTCCAGAACCAGCTTTCTATATTTCCAACCGACTCTTACTAGCAATTTCCGCCGCGCAAATGGAAGCTAGTTAACTTCGTCAACCGGCTCGGCACTCCTGTTAGCAAACAGATCGAGTTCACCTTGATCACCGAACCGTGTGGCAAATGAGCCATCGACGCCTCCCAGCCTGCCCTTGAGCGAGTAGGAGATCGGCCTGGCAGCCGCATCACTGTCACCCTGATGGGCCGTGACCCGCCCAAACATTTGTCGAAACGCACTGAACGCAGAAATGCTGACCGGCAAGGTGAGTACAGCTTCGCTAAAACGCGGAATCTCACCGGACGCATTGCTAACTCCACTGGCTACACCACGACCATCAAGATCCAGCCTTACCGAAAAACCGTCATAAGCAAGGGCACTTTCGTTAAGGTTCTGCACGCGCAGTTTCAATGCAAAACGTAATTCCAGACCCTCGCTGGGCAGAGGCTCAAATCCGACAACCCGTACACTGGGCGCATCACGACCTGGAAATGTGGCACAGCCACTGAGTATTGCCACCAGTAACAGCAAAGTTATCCGTACAAACGTCATAAGCTGCAATTGTCTGATCATAATAATTGGTCCCGGGCTTCGCCGCTGGTCAGCGGAGGAAAGAATTTCTTCAACAAGTCACTTAATTGAATGATACGGATAACTACCCCGATTTTTATCAAAACAAGGGTTCGGATCACCTTATTGTTATAGCGGCTGCGTGAACCGAGATTATTTTCGGTTACTATATAAGACTACCTGTGCCTGTAATTGCTGTTTCAGCCGGTAGCTCAATCTAGAAACTCATCCCGCGGGCAGACACCGGCCACATAACTTCGACCATGCCGTTGCGAACGCCCACGTACCAGTCGTGGATATTGCACGTCGGATCACAGTGGCCCGGAATCAGTTTTAGACGATCATTAACTTTTAACCTATTACCGGAATCGACAATAATACCGTGATCATCCGAACAGCCGATGTATTCCAGATCATCACAACCATAAATAACCGGCAGGCCACTATCAACGGACTGTGACTTCAAACCGGCATCGCAAACTGCTTTACCCGGTCGTGCTGTACTCATAATCGATGTCAGGATGAACAGTGCGTTGTCGAATTCCGAAATAGGATCACCATCCTCGTTCAGTACACGCTGATAGTCAGCATCCATGAATGCATAACTGCCACACTGCATTTCGTTGTAGACACCGGAACCACCTTCGAAGTAGTAAGTGCCGGTACCCGCGCCGCCGACAATATCACAGCTGAGACCGATGTCAGCGAGCATTTGAAGCGATTCACGCGCCATTGCAATAACAGCGTCGATCGCCTTGCGCCTCGCTTCATATTCCGGCAAGTGCTGCGCTGCTCCCTGATAGCAATGGATACCTGAAAACTTCAATCCGGCAGCAGCATCAATCGCCTGCGCAAGACTAACTACCGGTTGCCCCGAATCAACACCGCATCGGCCCGCCCCGCACTCGATCTCAACTAATACTTCCAGTGTAGTCCCATGCCTGACGGCTGCTTCGGATAACTCGGCAACGTTATCGTGGTCGTCAATGCAAACGATCGTGCGAGCCTGCTTTGGCAAGCTCGCCAATCGGTTAATCTTGGCTGGATCGCGAATCTGATTGGTAATCAGTACATCTTTGATACCACCACGAACAAACGCTTCAGCCTCGGAGACTTTTTGACAACAAACGCCGCAGGCCCTGCCCTGTTCAATCTGATACAGCGCAACATCCACACTCCTGTGCATCTTGCCGTGCACGCGATGCCGCACCCCCATGTCTTCACAAATGTGGCGCATCTTCATGACATTGCGTTCAAATGCATCCAGATCAACGATCAGACACGGCGTTTGTATATCGTGTTCGGCCATGCCGACCACAGCGGGTATGTTGTAGCCGACCTCGGCATTGTCGACACTAATCTGAGCACTCATGGCTGTTCCCCGACTGATAATTACAATCGATTATCCCAAAATCACAGCCATAGGTGTGAACGGATACGGTTACATTTAAACAAAACACATCGATAAAGCAGGGATCGATTTTGCTTTTAACGTCGAGCGCCTATGTCTTTGCATTGATGGCCGCAGCTATCGGACAGCTCTGCGGTCTTTCAGTACCGTTGCGATAATCATTCAGTAACTGCCTTGACCGCTTAGCCAATTGCTTGCGAACTTCGCGGCGCTGGCCTTTGATACGTGGAATCACCATGTCGTCGTAGGCAGTCGTCTGATGACGCATCCAGGCTATTGTCGCCGCTTCCGCGCGCTGCTCGATCGAAATCCGTTTAGTGCGTGCTACCGTCCCACTGCCAACAGGTGTGGCATGGTCAGCTATTTGTCTGGCCAAATCCGCTGCGAGCGCTGCGTAAGCTGGCGCAAAGGACAAATAGTCACGCACAGAACGTTCAAAATCAGCAGCGTAGGCGACCTGCTCTTTTTCGCGCCTCTTTCGACCAGCGTCGAGTTTCTTCTGGTAAGACGGATCAAGACGCTCCTGCTCCAGCTCAGCGCGAAGTGCTGCGATTCTATCAGCGGGAGCCCAAATACCTTTCGAGAAAATCCGCCGGCCCTTTTTCTCTTTCATGGTCCAACTCGGGCCATCCTTCTTAATCCGTCGGCTCAGAGCCGCATCGCCCGGTTCAAGCAGTATCCAGGAGTCGGGGACTTTGATCGTTTCCCCCTCAGCATTAACAACGCATCCTGGCTTAGAAGAAGGACTGACTTCCAATGTTTCAATACTCATAGTTGTCACAAATTGATTTCCGATGGATGTTTATTCTATTCGCTATATTTTCTAAGCAAGAACCGCCAAGGCAATTGCCATGTTGTAAAGCCACTGGGAGTCTGCGCGGCAGAAGTCCGCTTTACTTATAGTTTTTACAGTGAGTTAGTGACCTGTCAGGTGCGCAACCACCGTATAACAATAACTGCCAGGCGCACGATTCCACTTCAACGAATTCAGATCGACCGTTCCACAAAACTCCCTGTTCCGGGATCTATCGTTATCACGCTAATTACATCAAACCCCTCATCAAATGTTGGCACCACCAATTTCTTATTGCCAGAATACAGCGCAACATTGGGAATCGGTGGTTTATCGTCTCTTAATTTGTTTCTGGCCAGGCACTCTTCCAGCGTCGACGCAAAGTAGTGAGATTCAATTTTGTACCCCGCCGCTTTGAATTTTTCAATGTACACCTGACGATGCGCCACCGTCAGGTTGGTATTATCGACAACACAAGAGATCTTGCCGTCGATACAGCCTTCCAACAGTTTGCGTTCTTTGCTTTTCGACGCTGCCAGCATATCTAGATTAATACGCACGTGAGTATCGACATAGTTGTGCTTATAATAAGTTGATTTTCCACTTGCTTGTAAGCCGGTGAAAATTATTGCATTCATAAAATATTAATCCAGGACACCTGCAAACCTCTCGATAGATCCTGTAGAGGCCATTTTTCTCTCCATGGATTGTGGCCCTGATCTGCCAGGAGAATGTCTGAGTATAAAGGCTACGCAGCTGCTAGACAGATCGCCCTGTCGCCCGGGAAGCGTGGCCCGCCATGTGCGAGGGAGACCGGAGACACAAGAGATAATTTCGACGGTCGCCTCATGAGTGCGGGCTAGTCCCTGCGCCGTTTCCACAGCAAAAACAATCCAGCCACCACATCCAGTGCCCCCATTATCGAAATAAACTTCAACATTAACGCACGCGAAGCCTGGCGCGCCAGCATCTCCGGGGTTGGATCCTGGTAGGGAAGCGAGTTGCCTGCAGCGAAGTAAAATGAACCGGCAAGCAGCAGAACGCCGGCACCAATTAGCAAGTAGGGAAGATTTTTATACATAGTTTGTTCATTTTACGTGTTTACCGGCATTTTACCATTCAATATGAGTCAGGAATTGAATGGATCAACGGACAATGGGGCAACTGGACAGCGGGAATAGAAATTGCTCCAGCCTACGACTCCACCAGCGCAGCGTTTGTTTAGGATGTCTGAATCAAATTCGATAACAATACCGAAAACATGGACTTTCTGGCACGTGCTAGGGACGCTGGGGGGTATTATGGTCAGTGCTGTGACAATTGCTGTAGCCGTGGTCATTCTTATCACGGATCTAAAAATCGATAACGCCACAAATGAGATACCCCGGTTAGCAAGCGAGTTGGTGCAACTTGATAATTCTCTGGATGATTTGTCTAGAAAGATAGTTTCACTTGATGGAAAATTGATAGAGTTTGAGCGCAGAACAATTGCTGCTGCCGAACGTATTCGCGATATCAAGCAAGTTGAAAGCGATTTAGTGGTCGTCAATACAAGGCTTGGCGGGTATGACGCACAGATTAAAATATTGTCAGATTCCACTCAGGATCTTTCTAAAGCTCTCTCCGTAGTCGATATGAAAATATTCGGTACCGAAACGAAGTCAAAAAATGTTGAATCCATAGTCGAGAAAGTAACTACCGATGTAGAGAGCATTACGTCTGAAATGGACACTCAAAGCGATCAACTGGAAATGATTACTGATGTTGTTAAAACCGGATTTGAGGACGAACCGAAAGTCCAGCCTCTGTTGAAGCATATTGCAAAAGCAGATCAGCAATCTAACCAGTCCCCTGAAGAAATCCTCGAGACTATTGGTCAAATTAAATCAGAGAACAATAATGACCCTGATGAGGTGTCGGATAAAATGTCAGCGGAACTGGGGGTAGATCAGGAAACCGCAAGGGGCGCTGCAGACGAACGATTGTCTAAACATCTGGGTCCCGATTTCTTTGAAATGATTCCGGCAGCAGCACTACCAGAGACCGAACAAGCGCCGGGTTCAGGTTTGACGGCCAACCCCTTTGTGGGAATGACTATCAAGGCTGATCCAAGAGGAGAGTCAATCCTTACGCTGTGCAAACGCTACCAATCGCAGGTTCCTGTGGGAAGTTGTTACGACTACTTTCTGCGGCTGTATGCGAACCGCGAAGCTTCGAGTATCGTTGAGTAACCGGAATGGCCTGATGAACAAAACAGCGTGGCGTTTCTCACTGTTTTAAATCACTAACAGCTCGGGAGAGTATAAGCCGCCACCCGGAACACATCACAGCCGCGATTACTTATTCAATTAACACCATTACTCGCACAGCAGCGATTTTCCGCTCTATGATTTCATCCGGTCTGATCAAAATCATCCCGCTCCAGCACCCATGACAACGCAAAACCAAACACCAGACCCCAGAATGGCGCGCCGACTCGCAGAATTGTTACTTCCGAAACTGTGATTAGAAAACAAAGCAAAGCGCCGAGCGAGAAGCGGCCACAAAATGCGCTGTCAAAAGCAGACAACAACACCCGGAACATCGCAAGCCCTGCCAGAGCGGCTAGAAACTCAAACGGCGTTGCGACCATCCAGCGTGTCAGTGCGGGCGCAAACAGGCCGAATACAAGCGCAAAAAGACCAATGATAATACCCGCTGTATAGTGACTGTTACGCGGGCCCGAACTCGAAATCAACGCATTGGTGGGACCGGTCAGGCAGGTTGATGATGAACCAAACACCGCTACCAGCATTGAGAACAAACCACAGGCAGAGGTGATGAAATTGATTGGCGCATGATGACCGGCGTTGCGTAACACGGCAATCCCCTGCCCGTTTTGTGCAGCGATCACCGTAATGGCAAGTGGTACCACCAGTTCCGCCGCCGCACGCAGTGTAAATTCGGGGCGGATCAATTGCGGTAACACTATCCATGTGTCGGTTGGCACCGGCGCTTCTACCCGATCACCAAACCACATCATCAAAACGCCTGTTAAAAGCGCACCAATGACCGGCGGGAGATAGCGCCCCGCTGCAGGTAGCGCTGACAAGGCGATAAAGCTGATTGTCATCGAACCCGCAATTAAAAAGTCACTCTGTACGGACCTGATCCAGTCAATCCCGAACTGCAGAAAAACGCCCGCCACCATTGCCATGACTATAGGCATTGGTATGTTGTCCATAATACGTTTGATCCAACCGGACAAACCCAGTAGCAGCATCAGCACCCCGGTCAGATAAAACGCACCGACGACCTCTGCAAATGATAAGTGGGTGAGCGCTGATCCGACCAGCACGGTACCGGGAATGGTCCAGAAGAATACCAGCGGCGTGCGATACAAGCAGCACGCCCCTATCGACAACAGGCCATTGAGGAAAAAGGCGGCGAATATCCACGAAGACAACTGCGACTCTGCGAGCCCGCCCTTGCTGCCAACCGCAAGAATGACTGCCACGGGACCACTCGCAGCGAAAGAAAAACCTATGACTGCGTTGGACAACGATGACAAACGCACATCCGCAAGAAGCTGCGTCACGCTGATTCGAGGCTCAACAATTTTTTCAATCTGACGCACGGGTTATCTATCCTCACAACTCAGGGAGCGCCCGGAAGGCGGTACGGCGGGTCAAAAACAGGATTCCCACGGCAATCTGCGCCGCGCATTCTTTGCCGACAATATCCCATCCGGGAGGCTACAATACAATGTATCAAATGATAATGATCTGCCAGATACCATGAGCACTAACACAGTAGCCAACCGCCGCAGAAACGCGCCGCTGTCTTCAACGGCGATAGCATGCCTTATAACCACCGTATGCTTATTGCCGTTTCATCAGGCCCGCACGCAATCTGAAGAGACCTTTACATTAAACCTCAACAACGTTGATATTCTCTCTCTGATCGAAACCGTGTCAAATAATACCGGTAAAAACTTCATTGTCGACCCCCGGGTGAAGGCAAAGGTGTCTGTTATTTCTTCCGGCAGTATCGATGCCGATAAACTGTATGAGCTGTTTCTGTCAGTGCTTGATGTGCATGGTTATGCTGCGGTGCCCGCCGGCAGTGTCATCAAGATACTGCCTCTCGCTGTCGGCGTACAAAACTCTGTACCGGTATTCGGGGATCATTCCGGCGCAGGGGATGAGCTGATCACAGAGGTGATCCCTGTCCGCAACATCTCTGCTCAGCTGGTCGTCGAGGCTTTACGTCCGCTGGTACCGGCGCCTGTCAGCCTTAGCGCCGAAGCAAGCTCCAACACGGTAATCATCACTGATCGTGCTGCAAATATAGCCAGACTGATTGAAATAATCGATTCGCTGGACAAATAGCCTACGGCTGCCACCGTTGCGTCGTGCTTATGTGGTGCAATCATCCACCGGGAACCCCGAAACGTTAGTAGGGCAACTACCTGTAAACCTCGTCCAAACGTCTGGCAGACAGGGCTGGAAGCGGCCCCCAAAAGAACAAATGAGTCACTGCAGGCAACCCGTTTCACACTTCTTCAAACGAATTCTTTAACAATCCGAAACGGCAAAAGTTGACCGATTTTATGCCGCTACAAAGTGCACCGGAAAAACGGACCGGGAATCCTCCCTGCCATTGTTGCAAGTTATTGAAAAGGAATTTCATGAGTAGTATGTATACCCGCCCAGAGCTAACCAAGGCTGATCTTAAAGCTTTTCAGGTGGCAAAGTATGTGGTGTTAAACCCTGAACGTGAAGACGTGCTAAAGGCCCTTAAAGCCGCCGAAAAATCCAGCACAAAAAACCGCTTGTCACCGCAGGACGCCCTGACCGCGTTTGACCAGTTTACCGATCAGAATCTGGCCACTGTTTTTGCGGGCAATTTTTACTGCGAATCACACTGGCGCTATCCGGAACAGGGAACCGTTTTGCAGCTGGTGCGCCTGACTGATTCACTGACCGGACTGATTTGCGATCGACAGCAACTGGCACCCGGACAGAAATCAACACCGCCATTGCCGATGAGAGCAGAGGGGCTTCTGAGCGGTAAAAGCCCGCTTAAAAACCTAAACCGTGCACTCACCTATTTCTGGCCCTACCTGTCTGATGCCGCACTCGACGACTTGCACAACCAATGCTCACTGTATGTCATGGGCACGGTGGTACCCGCTCGTAACGAAGCACTCGCAAATCAACAGGAACTGATAGCAAAACGCAGAACCTCTCTGGCCGAGCTCTATCGTGACGTGAAACCTGAATTCACTACGGAGTTCACGCAGCAATGCCAGACGATTGCCAACGATCTGCAACAACAGGGAAAAGACTGTATTGCCTGGAACGATCTTAAAAAACAGTACCCGACAATCAGTTCACGACACCAGGCGCAACTGCTGGCAATTCTGGATAACAACAAAGCCTCGGTAGAAGCCCTTAGTCAGGCTGAATACCAGACAGACTTTGATGTAAGGCTCACTACATGGCGTGGTGAGATGCGTTTGTTTGATGTGCCACAACTGGTGCTGCAACTCAGAAACATTCCGGTTCACCGTCGATTTATGCAAAAAGGACAGCGTCACCTGGAACTGTCCAGTGACATAAAAAACCACGCCCGAAAGTCACCCCACCCGGCCACCGAAAACACTATAGGCTGGTTACGGATTCATATTGATGACGGCAACAAACTGTGTTTCGTTGATGAGGTGCAGTCAGATGCTATGGAGCTGGCACTGGAATACTCACGCGACCAGCGCTACACCGAAGCTGCACAGGAATTCATGCAGGAATGTTCTTCGTGGAATCTGCACGCGTTCGCCACTGTGTATCAGTGGGCAGGTAATATTGGTTACCGGGCAGCGATTCACAGCCGCGAGTCTGCTAAAACAATTGAACATATGACCAGAAGCGAACGCAAGTGGACCAGTTGCTACAGCCCGATTATTAAGAAGTTCGCACTTCAAAAACAAGCCATTGATCAATACCCGGCAGAGATATTTATCGGAAAATAGATTGGCTTGCTCCGGTGTACCAGACATCGCTCCGGATTTCAGAAATAAGTAAATTAACCATCAGACAAAAAAGAATACATTCATTTTTTGAATTCTTTGAAATGGGAAAGTAATTATGTTTAAACGCGAATACCTTCAGCAGCCTGAAGTGGCCGGGTTTGTTGACTGGCTGGCGGTGGATTGCAATACACGACCTTTCGCACTGAATATACTCCGGAGCCCATACGTAGAAACCGCTGTGAACGCCGACGTCACTGGTGTTGAAGGACTACTGGAG
Source organism: uncultured Granulosicoccaceae bacterium (assembly GCA_937922015.1). GTDB lineage: Bacteria > Pseudomonadota > Gammaproteobacteria > Granulosicoccales > Granulosicoccaceae. The sequence goes on along the minus strand of CAKZVB010000137.1, from coordinate 5,425 downwards.
AATTACCACTGGAAGAGCAGCTGGGACCACCCTGTTAGCGGCGCAAAAATAAGGTCGGCTGACTGGAATTCTACCCAGACCATAATCGGCCAATTGGCAGATGGTGCGCGCAATGCGATGCATGCACAGAACGAAGACCAGTGTTTGCAATGGTGCCTGTGCATTTTAAAGTGGGGTGGTGTCAGAGGCGCTATACCATTTCTACGCAGTCTTCACAGCACACAACAGCTGGCGACTTATCTCAATTCAATCCAGCCGCTATTGCGACTGGATACGGACTCTGACGATGCCGCCATTACCTCAACTAACATTAAAAGATTCGATGCCGGTCTGACCAAAATACATGCTTTTATAGACACAACCGGTTCACCCATCTACGACAGCAGAGTCGGCGCTGCAATAAGCATGTTTGCAGCCATCTACACAGAAGATGTAAATCCAGATCACGTCACAGACCTGCTTGTGTTTCCAGCCGGAGATGCACGCGGCAATCAGTACCGGAATCCGGCAGACAGCGGCTACAGGCCGGCACCAAAGTTCTATACCACGGCTGTTAGCAGAGACCACTGGGCCAGATCACAACTACGACTCGGGTGGATTCTACAAGCGGTTATCCAAAGAAATAATTCGCTGTTTGACCAATTTGACACCCCGGTCGAGAAAATTCAGGCACTCCAGGGCGCACTTTTTATGGCAGGCTATGATCTTCGTTGTTTCAATACCCATGACCGGGCCGGCGCTGCCCCATCACGTGTTATTCCACCGCCAGATCCACGACCCGCTCTAGTGTTTGAGCCATTTGGAAAAGTCGTACCGACCGGCTTTACTATGCGAAAAGTGGCAGACCTCCTAAACGACTACCAGAGTGCAAACGCTGACAACCCGCAGCCATTAACCCGCCAGAGGTTTATTGAATGGCAAACGCAGCGGGCAGGCATCGGTAATCCAAAGACAGCAGCTGCTAACTGTTTCCCGCTTATGGACTCGGAATTTGCCATATACGATCGCACTGCTGAAGAAATCGTATTGTTCTGCAATGGTGGCTATAACTCCTTGTTGAATTTAACAGGCTATATAACGCCATCGTGGGATGAGCGCGAGTATGTTTGCCTGATTGATGTTTTTCTGGCGGGGAGGCTGCAAGAGCTTTTCAACAACCCCCGAGCACGCACACAGATACTGACAGACCAGGGCTTTGCCGGAACGTTAGCAAGCGCAAATACCCTGTTGAACGTTGGCAGATCTGTGGGCAGGCATTTTGAATTAATCAATCCGGACAACACCCCGACTGTGCAATTCCAAGAATATTTTTCTGCCCCTAAATGGAACAACCTTTTACCCTGAACAGAGATGCAAGGTTAAGGTTTGACAATAAGCATAGGCCGATGAACGCAGTTCACAGTTAAACAGCCGGGTAAAAATGCCAAATTTATTGGTTTAGCCCCCTGACAGTGGTTTAATGTAATAACGATCAGTTGGTGTGACAATCACCGACGCAAAAAACACTGTGAGGACGCCATGACAACAACAGTTGCAGCATTGCAAACCAGCCCGCAGGCAACGATGGCCGCAGCACTGGATGAAACGCTGGCGCTTGCCGCTGAAGCCGTCGCGGCCGGCGCTACGTTTCTGGGCACACCGGAGTACTGTGGTGGATTAGTATCAGACGGACCAACGCTGGTGCCCCCTCACGCTACTGAAGACGAACACGCCTACCTTACCGGTATTAAAAAGTTTGCCACAGACAACGGTGTATGGTTTCTGGTCGGTTCAGTGGCGATCACCGGGCCGGCCGGTCGAATTTATAACCGTGGATTTCTATTCGACAACAAGGGCCATGTGCGTTCGCGCTATACCAAAATCCATATGTTTGACATTCAACTCTCGGCAACGGAGGTATACCACGAGAGTGCCTCGGTCGAGGCAGGCTCAGAGGCTGTTCTGATGGACACCCCCGCCGGCCGCATGGGTCATACGATCTGCTATGACCTGCGGTTTCCGACTCTATACCGCGAATTGGCTCAGGCCGGCGCCCAGATATTAGCTGTGCCCGCGGCTTTCACAAAGAAAACAGGTGAGGTGCACTGGCATGTACTCAATCGCGCACGTGCCATTGAAAACGGCGCGTGGGTGTTTGCACCCTGTGCCACAGGTGCTGTACCCGGCGGCGGTGCGGCTTACGGCCATTCACTTATTATTGATCCCTGGGGCAAAATAATTGCTGAAGGGGGCGAGCTTCCAGCTGTGGTACTTGCAGAAATTGACCTGTCACAGGTTGGTGAAGCACGTGCGCGTATACCCGCACTTTCACATGACCGGCCGTTTGTGTTCAACAACGGCAAGTCGGCTGAAGTCGCATGAATTATGGCGTTTTGCTATAAAACAGCTTTGTGATCAGGAATTATCTGAGCGGACAAACCGCAGTCCCGAATAACGCACTAGCGGCCTGCCCTGATCATCCAGATCAAACAACACAGTACCACCATTACCGCGACCATAGCCTATTACTCGGGCCGTCACATTGGCCATGGCATCTGCTCTTGTCCCGTCTTTGACATTGTTGAGGACATTCAGAAAAAACACCTGGGTTTCATCTTCAATTTCCATTTCAGCGCGAAGGTAACCATTAGCATCACTCAAAATGAGCTCCTCAAAACCTAAGTCTTCCAGCATTTGATCCGGATTATCAAGCAGGTAGCGCCCAAGGTATTGATTGATCGTTTCCGGCAGTATTTTGTCTTTCACCCGTTGTGCAACCGGTGGTCCCTGATCCAACTTGACCACTTGATGGCCGTCGTAGTCGATCAGTCGAAAACGAAGGTCTTTGACTTCAGCCGGACTGAATGGAATAAAACCGAACAGGCGAAACTTTATACCGAAACTGCCATCGTCCATTGGCACGAGTATAGTCTCCTGGCCGTCGACCATAGCGCTAAGCTTTTGTTCATCACCCTTGACAGTGAAGTCTCCGAACTCGTTTGACAGGTAACGGCCACGCAACGCAGCGACCTGATCTGCGCTAAACCGGCTAAGTGGTTTGCTGTCCGGTTGATATGGCTCGGGTTGATTACCGCTTCGGCTTCGAATGGCCGCTAGTAAGGTGTTCGCGGCTACTTCACCGCTAACGGGTGCCTGGGCATCGGCCGCGTTGTTCATCACTATTACGGCTAGTTTTTCCTGCGTGTTTATCAACAGCGATGAGTTGTACAGAAAAGTACTGCCATCATGCCAGATCAGATCCTCCATAGTGGACAGTGCTGCAGATGGATAAGAAAGCAGCCAGCCAAGTCCCATATCGAAACCACTGTCCAGCACAGCTTCCTCATACTGGGGACGCCACATCTCGTCTATGCTGTCACGTGACAACAAGCGGGGGACAAAAGCAGAATTCACTATACGGTACTGCAGTATTTCTCTGGCAAACAACGCCAGGTCATTAATGCTCATACGGATATCGCCGGCGGCGCGGTCTCTGATCTCTACCGGCATCACTATTTTGTTGTCTTTATAGGCGACAGCAAAGCCCGGCTTTACACTATTGCCGACACTGGCATTTTTCATCCCGAGTGGATCAAAGATGTTAAGTCTCAGGTAGTCTGCATAAGACAGATTACTGACATGCTCTATCACCTGTCCCAGTAAACCATAACCCAGGTTTGAATACGCGTGTACTTCACCAGGTCTGAATACAACTGTTTCTTCTGACAGATCATCAAGGATGGTGTGTTGGGCCTTGTAGGTGCTAAAGCCCTTGTTGTGGTCTGAAGGTAAACCGGAGTAATGGCTCAACACACCCCGCAGTGTAATACCGTCAAGACCATAGGGCGTATTGATAGACAGGCCCGGCAGGTAGTCCCGCAGTGGTTTATCGATATGGATCTTGCCCTGCTCTTGTAATTGCATAATGGCTGTCGCGGTAAATAATTTCGATATGGAACCGATACGGTAAGCGGTGTCTGCGGTTGTTTTTTTCCGAGTGGCAAAGTCTGCATAGCCGAAGTTGCCTGAATACACAACCTGACTTTCATCGAGCACCATCACCACCATTGAAGACAGATCGTACTTTTTCAATAACTGCGGTATTTTGGTATTCAGTTCAGTGCGCATTTGCCGGTAGTCATCTCGACTTCCACCGCTGATCTTTGCGGGATTGGCACTGCACGCAGCAAGCGTAGCAGCCAGCAAAGCCGCCAGAGTTGCTGACCGCACTGTGGGCAGAGCAAAACGTATGGTAGTCACGAGGTAGAGATATCCTTTTTTAACACCTGTTAGATTCTATTGAAGAGACGAAAATATGCTGTAACAGGATGTAGCGAACAGACAGACACAATGGTTCAAATCGCAAACATTGTCATGCGTAGCACGCTTAGGCTTGCAACTTCTGCTTATCACGCACAAATTGTTTTACACTGGTAATCGACGCATCTTTAACCGGTCCGTAACCTCTGATGTTCATTGGTGATTTAAGTATTTCCAACCACGCTGATTGGTTACCTTCATTTATACCAGCCTTACACTCACCAATTAGATCCCGGTACCAGCTAATGAGCATACGCTCTTTTTTTCGTTCTGCTGTATACGAAAAAACGTCCAGCGGGGTTCCACGCAGAACCTTAAATTTGGACAGACCGGTCAGAACCACCGTCAGCCACTGTCCGATAATACGCTTGCGTGGACGCCCGCGGGAGTCCTTGGCCGCCGGCCAAAGCGGTGGTGCCATGTGGTAGTTCAGGGTATAGCCTTCTTCAAACTGATCATTCACTGATTGCAAAAACGTTTGATCTGTATGCAGCCTTGCGACTTCGTATTCGTCTTTGTAGGTCATCAATTTAAATAAGGACTTAGCTACTGCTCTGACAAGAGCGTCGTCCAATCCAGACACTTTCTGGCGGAAATCCTCTATCTGGCGCCGGTACTTTCCGGCGTGACGACTGCTCTGATATGCTGTCAGGAAGCGGCAACGGTCTTCTATGATGGAGTCCAGATCATCGGCAGACTCTGCCTTGCCTGTGGCCTGTTCAGCCAGCACCTCCGGCCGTGCGGCGGCTATACGGCCAATCTCTATCGCACGGCGGTTCCTGTCTACCGTCACCCCGTTTAACAGGATAGCCTGCAATAAACCTTGCTGTGATATCGGCACCAGCCCATGCTGCCAGGCATAGCCGAGCATGATCATATTTGAATAGACAGTGTCACCAAAATAGCGCATTGATATTTTATTGGCATCTATAGAATGCAGTGTGTCCAGCCCCACTGCATTCTGCACGCTATGCAGGCGGGTATCGATATTCAGGCTGGCATCCCGGTGCCTGACGATATCACCGGTCGGCATACTGGCACTGTTGAGTACCGCCTTCATTCCTTTGCGATAACAACGCGACGCTTTGGGCGATGACGACACCACCACATCACAGCCCAGTAATGC
>CAKZVB010000136.1 GCA_937922015.1 uncultured Granulosicoccaceae bacterium | reverse complement strand
TACCAGTCCGCCGTTGAGTAAAATATTCAAAGCATCTGACAGTGGAATTGTGAATGACTCCGGTTGGCTGAGCCACAGGCTGAGGTCTCTCGGGAAGCTGACCAGCACAATTGCATACCCTGCCATGGCCGGGTTAAAAATGTTTTGCCCAAGTCCACCGTAACAATGTTTAGCTAGTAATATAGCGAATGCTACGGCCAGTACTGGTATCCACCAGGGCAGTAGCGGTGGCAGACACAGGGCGATCAACAGTCCGGTGACTATCGCGGAATAATCGTTTATCGCAGACATCGGATCACGCCTGCGAAGCGTTAGAGCAACGGTTTCAAAAAAGATGGCGGCAACGACTGATATCGCGATATTTAAAATACCGCCCCAGCCGGTTTGATAGACAAATACCAGAACCCCCGGCGCCAGCGCAAGGATGACCAGTTGCATGATCTGCGTTACGTCTGACGGGAGTTTGTTGGGTGTTATCACAGCTCGCGGCCCGTGCTGCCGTCACCTGTATTGTCTGCGCGATCGCCAATGTCAGGGCCAGTGTTAGCGCCAGCCTGCAACGGAGGCGAAACGGCTGTTTTTTCGTGAACTGTTTTGTTATTTCGAGGTTTGTTGCGGCGTCGCTGCAGCGCGGCTTCTATCAGCTGCTTTCTTTTTTGTTGCTGGTCATCGCCGGCAAGAATTTCTTTACTGGTATCCTGCGGTTTTGGTTTTTTAGGTGAGCGACGTGTAGACAGCTCTTTTTGATTTTGCAGTCTCTTCTGGCGCTTGTCGAAACGCTGTTTTGCCTCTTCAGCTAGTGTTGCTGCATTAGCCAATTCACTGATCTGTTGTTTTGCCTGTTGGAATTGTTCGGTGAGCGGCAAAAGGCTGGGACAAACACTGTCGCAGCATCCGCATTCGATACATTGGTCCAGGCCGAGCTTGTGCAGCGAGTCTGCATGGAAGTGCCGGGCGTGAGTATGCAGGTGTTGAGGCATGAGCAGTTCGGGGCAGACATCCGCGCAAGCACCGCAACGGATACAGGCTCTGGACTGCGCCGGTGTGGTTTTTTTTGTAATTGACAGACAATTTGATGACTTGGTAATTGCCGCATCAATGCTGACAAACGTCGGCATCATCTGCCCGCCAGACTTTATCGTGTATTGTTCCAGCGAGTTTGACACCTCGATACCATGAGCGTGTGCAATCAGGTCAGTGATTGGTGTGCCTATTCGAACGCGGAAGTTTCTATGCTGACCGCTGGTATCGAGTAATGTGGTAATGCGTGAAATCAATGGTTCGTTGTGGTGTATGGATTGAAAAATCGCCTGACAGGTGGCGACGTTAAATGAAATTATTCCAGCTTCGGTCAATGTATCAGTTGTTGTTTTCTCACGGGTGCAGAGTTGCAATAATTGTTTCTCAGCTCCACTCGGGTAGATTGCAGGCACTGTAACGAGTGTGGCGTTAATTTTTTGCAAGCTCAGGGCGCAGGAGATGGCCTGATGGGCCTCTGGTTTGTTGTCTTCGATACCTACAATGATTGAATCGACGTCAAGTGCATTTGCGATTATGCGTATGCCCTGGCAAATTTCTTTGGCGCTGCTGCACATCAATGCATCATCACAATGAATAACGGGGTCACATTCAGCTGCATTTATTAGAAGCGTTGTTGTCCGGCCAGTCAGGGAGTCGATTTTTTTTGCACTAGGAAAACACGCCCCGCCCATACCGACGATACCGTGGTCGTGCAGTCGTTGAATCAGTTCTTTTTGAGTGCATGGTGTTTGTGGTGTCGGAGCGTGTGTTGGTAGCGGCGTATCCATGCCGTCGGTTATTATTGTGATGTGATTTTCGGATGCCGACTCCACAATGCCGGAGCTGCTGGCGTGTACCGGCACCTGTGATAAGGTTTCACCTGCCGTGAGCGCCTGACCTTTGAATACCTTGTCCCCGACGGAAACTGAAGGTCTTGCCGGTGATCCCTGATGCTGTTGCAGCGCTATTTTTAATCGCTGTGGAATCGGCAGCTCCTCGATCGCTGCAGCTTGCGTCTTATCAAATCGCAGTCCTCCGTGAAGATTGGCGGTTGCCAGACGGGTGATCATAGATAATGTCCGTGGCCGGTGTCTTTTGGCAGCAGATCGATGCAGTCAACAGGGCAGGGCGGCAGGCATAATTCACAACCGGTACAGTGATCGGTAATAATGGTATGCATGAGCTTTGCAGAACCTACAATGGCATCAACCGGACATGCCTTGATGCATAAAGTGCAGCCAATACATTCAGCTTCCCTGATTACGGCGATCGCCGGTGGTTTTTCTGTACCGTAGTCCTGATTGAGCGGGATAACTTCACGGTCCAGCAGACTTGCCAGTGCGGCGATGCCTTCTGTGCCTCCCGGTGGACATTGATCTATATTGGCGCTGCCATCCGCGATCGCTTGTGCGTAAGGACGGCATCCCGGATAACCGCACTGGGCGCACTGGGTTTGTGGTAGTAGCCGGTCGATCTGGTTGACCAGTGAATTTTCGTCTGAACTGAACCATGAGGTTGCATAGCCCAGAATACCGCCGGTGATTAGTGCCAGTAGTGTAATTACAAGAATACCGATCATTGTTATTTCAGCTAACCGTGAGCCCTGAATTGGCTCAGGCCATCCCTGCAAATCCCATAAACGCCAAAGACATAAATCCGGCGCTTATTAATGCGATAGCAGGGCCTTTAAACGGCAATGGTACATCGGCGTTATCAAGCCGTTCTCGCAGTGCGGAAAAAAGAACTAGCACCAGCGTGAATCCAAGAGCGGCGCCAAAGCCGTAAAATGCAGCGTCCAAAAAAGACTCGTTTTTGCGTGCGCTTAATAACGCCACACCCAGCACAGCGCAGTTTGTGGTGATAAGAGGTAGAAATAAACCCAAAACACTATGCAACAGCGGACTGGATTTTCGAATAAACAACTCAGTAAATTGAACCAGTCCGGCGATGATCAGAATAAAACAGATTAAGCGCAGGTATTCCAGGTTCAGTGGCACCAGAATCCATTTGTTCAACGCAAAGCTTGATACTGAAGCAAGCGTTAATACGAACGTGGTGGCCAGGCCCATGCCCAGCGCGGTATCCAGCTTTCGAGATGCCCCCATTAGCGGGCACAGACCCAGAAAGTGCACTAACACGAAGTTATTCACCAGTATTGTTGCCAGCAATATCAGTAGCACTTCAGTCATGGGTTTATTTAACGCGCATGCCTGCAGCGGCACCCTGGTCAGGTGACAGAATGAACAAGTCGCTGCCACCGGGGCCTGCGGCAAGTACCATTCCTTCGGACAGTCCAAAGCGCATCTTACGAGGCTTGAGATTGGCTACCATCACGGTTTGACGACCAATAAGGTTGGCAGGATCGTAGGCTGATTTTATTCCGGCAAAAACATTGCGTTGTTCGCCACCCAGATCGAGTGTTAACTGTAGTAGTTTGTCTGCACCTTTAACATGATCTGCTGCGACGATAGTAGCGATACGAAGATCAACCTTTGCAAAGTCGTCAAATTCGATTTCATCAGATACGGGATCGTCGGCCAGCGGGCCTGAAACCACAGGTGAGTTTGTTTCGGTTGTCTGTAAATCCTCTTTTGAATCGTTGACAATAGCTTCTATCGATTCTTTCTCAATGCGCTTAATCATTGGTTTGAATTTTTCGATGCCATGGTTTAGCAGTGGGTGTTGTGCGTCATCCCATGTCAGCGGTTTAATATTTAGGAACGCTTCTGTTTGTTCGGCGATTCCCGGAAGTACAGGTTTCAGGTAGACAATAAGATTTTTAAACAGGTTTATACCGAGCGTGCAGATCTGGTGAACCTGTGTCTCGTTACCAGGTTCTTTAATCAAAGCCCATGGTGCGTGTTCTGCGATGTACTGATTGGCTTTATCAGCCTGCACTATAATCTCTCTGATGGCGCGGCTGTACTCACGTTTCTCGAACGCCTCTGCAATAGAGTCTGCGGCCTGTGCGGATTCTGCAAACAGCGCGGGGTCTGATAATTCGTCGGCTAAGCGGCCCTCGAATCGTGTGCTGATAAATCCTGCGCACCGGCTGGCAATATTCACGACCTTACCCACCAGGTCTGAGTTTACTCTGGCTTGAAAGTCTTCAAGATTCAGATCAATGTCTTCGACCTTGTTATTTAATTTGGCTGCGAAGTAATACCTTAGGTATTCAGGCGGCAGATGATCCAGATAGGTTCGGGCTTTTATAAAGGTGCCGCGTGATTTTGACATTTTGGCACCGTCGACGGTGAGAAAGCCATGGCAGTAGACACCCGAGGGTTTTCTAAAGCCGGCACCTTCCAGTACAGCGGGCCAGAACAGCGTGTGAAAATAGGCGATGTCTTTGCCAATGAAATGCACTAGTTCTGTCGTAGAGTCTGCGTTCCAGTAGCGATCAAACTCGGCGGTGTTGTCCCCCAGCAGGTTGCGGTGACTGCCCATATAACCGATCGGTGCATCGAGCCAGACATAAAAGTACTTGCCGGGTGCGTCGGGTATTTCAAATCCCCAATAGGGTTTGTTGCGCGATATATCCCAGTCTTTGAGGCCCCCTTCAAACCATTCTTTAAGCTTGTTGCTGATTTCCGGTTGCAGCTGATCACCGGTGGTCCATTCACGCAGCATGGTTTCGAAGTTGTCGAGTTTGAAAAAAAACTGTTCCGAGTCTTTTTTAATCGGAGTCGCGCCGCTGACTACGGACCTGGGATTGACAAGTTCGGTGGCATCGTATGTGGTGCTGCAATTTTCACAGGCGTCGCTGTCCTGGTCTTCAGTTCCGCATTTAGGGCAGGTGCCGCGTACAAAACGATCTGGAAGGAACATCTCTGCCTCCGGATCGTAGAGTTGCTCGATGGTGCGGGTGGCTATATGCCCACCGGCTTTGAGGCGAGCGTAGATGAGTTCAGCGCAGGCTTTATTTTCCTCTGAATGGGTGGTGTGGAAGTTGTCAAAGCTAAGCTGGAAGTCGACAAAGTCGCGTTCGTGCTCGATTTTCATTGCATCGATCAGCTGTTGGGGCTCGATGCCCTGTTGCTGAGCCGACAGCATAATCGGGGTGCCGTGTGCGTCGTCTGCCCAGACCCACACAGCGGTGTGCCCGCGCATGCGCTGGAATCGCGTCCAGATGTCGGTTTGAATGTACTCGAGCATGTGCCCCAGATGGACTGAACCATTGGCGTACGGCAGTGCTGCGGTGATGAGAATATCCCGCCTGGATGTGGGGTCAGGTGATGCTGTGTCGGTCATTTGTTTGTTGCTTGGAGACGAGGGCACAAAGTATAGCGTTTTAAAGTCCCTTGTCCGAGTTCCTTGCAGCAGTCGGTCGAGATAAAAACGCGTGCGAAACAGCACACAGAATTTCCGGGCGCTGGTGTATCATTGCGATATTGATAAATTGAGACCGCGAATAGCGGAGGTTGGATTGAATGTCGACAACGGACAAAGCAGCTGTTGAGCAAGCGCTCGCGGGCTATACGGATCAGAATACCGGAAAAAATCTGCTGGAGGGCAGGTGCGTAAAAGATGTTCGCATCGATGGCGCGAATGCAGAGATTGATTTACAGATGGCATATCCGTGCAACGGGATCCATAAACAGATTATTGCCGACATCACCCCGATGGTGACTGCCCTGGATGGGATCGACAGCGTTAGCGTGAATTTCTCACAAAAAATTATTGCCCATTCGGTGCAGCATGGCGTCAAGAGGATGGAAAACGTCAAAAATATTATTGCCGTGGCGTCTGGCAAGGGTGGTGTTGGAAAATCCACCACATCGGTCAATCTGGCTCTGGCGTTGTCGCATGAGGGCGCAAAAGTAGGGTTGCTCGATGCTGATATCTACGGTCCCAGCCAGCCGCGCATGATGGGCTTGTCCGGCCAGCCGGAGTCATCAGACGGTAAATCGATCGAACCCATGAGTAATTACGGCGTCGAGACTATGTCGATCGGGTATTTGATCGACGAAGAAACTCCAATGATCTGGCGCGGACCAATGGTCACTCAGGCGCTTGAACAATTGCTCAATGACACCAACTGGTCTGATCTTGACTACCTGGTCATAGACCTGCCACCGGGAACCGGCGATATCCAACTCACACTGGCACAGAAAGTCCCGGTCAGCGGAGCTGTGATCGTGACTACCCCGCAGGATATTGCTCTACTGGATGCACGTAAGGGCTTAAAGATGTTTGAAAAAGTGGAAGTCCCCATTCTGGGTGTGGTTGAGAACATGAGTACCCATATTTGTACAGAATGTGGTCACGAAGAGCACATTTTCGGCACCGGTGGCGGTGCCATGATGGCTCAGGACTACGACATCACGCTGCTTGGCTCATTGCCACTTGATATGACCATCAGGCAACAGGTTGATGGTGGCAAACCGACTGTCGTCAGTGATCCGGAAGGTGCGATTTCCCTCAGGTATCGGGAAATTGCTCGCAAATCGGCAGCGGCTCTTGCCAATCAGGCTAAGGATTACAGCGCCAGCTTTCCTAATATTGTTATCCAATCGACCTGATAGCGAAACGTTATGTCAATAAAATCAGATAGCTGGATACGCCGCATGGCGCGCGATCATGGCATGATCGAACCGTTTGAGGCGGGCCAGGTACGGCACGGTGAAAATGACGCAAAAGTGATTTCTTATGGCACATCAAGTTATGGATATGACGTGCGGTGTTCCTCTGAATTTAAGATTTTCACTAACATCAATCACGCAATTGTCGACCCGAAAAACTTCGATACCGACAGCTTTGTCGATGTTGAAGGTGATGTCTGTATCATACCGCCCAACTCTTTTGCGCTGGCTCGCACAGTCGAGTACTTCCGGATACCGCGTAGTGTTTTGACAATTTGCCTGGGTAAATCCACCTACGCGCGTTGTGGGATCATCGTCAATGTGACACCACTCGAACCCGAATGGGAGGGCCATGTCACGCTCGAATTCTCGAATACCACACCTTTACCCGCTAAAATCTATGCGAACGAGGGCGTCGCTCAGATGTTATTTCTGGAATCAGATGAAATTTGTGAAACCAGTTACGCTGATCGAGCAGGGAAATATCAGGGTCAGAAAGGGGTAACTTTGCCGAAAACCTAGAGAGGTGATGCCATTCGTGTTGGCAGGTCATCATATTAAGTATGTGATTAAGGCAAGTAAGAGCCGGTGCATTGAAGCAATAACTGGTTTATGGAAGAATCGTTGTCAGATTAAGAAAATATTGGCACCAACATGATTGATTCCGATGGATTCAGACCAAATGTGGGTATTGTTCTAAGCGACGGTGGTGGCAAGGTTTTCTGGGCCCGCAGGTCTGGAAAAGATTCCTGGCAGTTTCCGCAGGGCGGAATAAAGAAGTCCGAAACGCCGGAACAGGCGATGTATCGCGAGTTGGAAGAAGAAACCGGATTGGCCAGCAGCGATGTTGAAATTATGGGATGCACACGCAACTGGCTGCGCTACCGGCTGCCGTCACGTTATATCCGTAAGCATCAAAGTCCCGTTTGTATCGGCCAGAAGCAAATCTGGTATATGTTGAGGCTGGTCGGAGACGAGTCACATGTGCGACTCGACCACACCGAAAAGCCCGAATTTGACAGTTGGGAGTGGGTTGATTACTGGCTGCCGATGCGAAAAGTCATTTTCTTTAAACGCGACGTTTATCGCGGTGCTCTGGAAGAACTGGCGCCATTGTTGTTTCCTGATGGCAACGAACCATCAGCATAAATTTTTGCTGGTTGGACCGGACACGCCAGGTAATGCTCTAATTCACTCTTTGCCAGCCAGGTGCTGTGGTGAGAGAAGCGTATCGATCTCATCGTTTAGTGATGCACTGGTCAATCTGCCGACGTGACGCCAGACTATCTTGCCATCAGTATCGATCAAAAATGTGGTTGGCGTGAACCTTACGTTTGGAAAGGCTGCACTGATCGAACCATCAGTATCATGTGCCATTGAGTACTGGATCTCCTCTGATGCTTTCAACTGTGCAATCTGTTGCGCCCCGTCATAAGGCATCGCTACGGCGATTACATCGAGCTGATTATTGCTCAGCCGGCTATGTGCCTCCTTTAGAAAGGGGATGTCCCGTTGACTGATAGGGCAGTCAGGTGAATAGAAACTCACCAGGCGCGCCTTGCCGCCAGTGGTCGCCATGTCGAATTGCTGACCATCGATAGACGTTACCGTCACCACTGGCGATGCGCTCAAGCCCGGTGCTGTGGTGAAGTAAATCATGCCGCAGGCCGCGATGCTTGCTGCCAGCAGGTAGGGAATTCTTGTATTCACGTGTTCTTTGTCCTCATCAATGGCGGGAGTATATGTTGATGTGCCTGTTCGATTAATTGCGATCAATTAACGCTAAGGTCTGCGCGGTAGAACATCAGCACAGCAAACGCCCCCTGACGTTGCACCCGGGACGATAGTAATCGTCGATCAATATCGTTACGTAGCGGTTTCACGGTGCACATTTACTGTCCGCTCTCGCCAAATGTTTTGCTGCCGGCATATGGGTTCGTCAGGTGGCCTATCTGCTTTAAGAATCTGTCATCAAGTCTGGTTCGTTCCAGGTTGGTGTATGCGGGTGTCGGTAATTTGGCAGATTCGCCATCACGATAGCGCTTTGGGTGATTTGTGTTTAAAAACACGAAGATCGGTAGTAACAATGAAAGTTTAGTCTAAAGTTTGTTTGCCATCTTGCCGTCCTTTCGAAGAGAAGCACGGTGACGAGCGGCTAACACGCTCTTGCGCTATTTGCAGGCAAATTCAGTCTGCTGCTTAACAAGATAGAAAGAGAGCGGAGATCCTCGGGATGAAAAAAACGTTAATGAGTGCGGCGGTACTAGCTGCAACGATGAGCAATGTAGAGGCTGGCACTCTGGATTTTCTGGACGATTGGAATAAATCGAACTTCTACATGGGTTTGTTACTTTCCAACACTGATATTGCCGGTGAAACTGGCATCGGTCTGGATATGGGAACTCTCAATGCGACTTTTGGATATTCATTTCCAAAGGGAATTGGCTTGGAAGTTCGTGCAGGTATCGGTTCGGATCAGCCGGACAGCATGTTTCAGGAACCAGTAACCAGTTACGGCGCGGCGATGTTCCGCTATCACTATACATGGCCTAACAACCTGATGGTTTATGCAGCCGCTGGTGCCTCAGTACGCACACACAGCGATGCGGTGGAGGCTAACAATACTCAAGGCGGCGCTGCATTTGCATTTGGACTGAATCTATTCGGTTCAGACCGTACCGCTGTGAACCTGGAATACTTGTATATGGGTGGCGAATCGGAATTGAAATCAGTCGGTATTGGTATTCAACGCTACTTTGGCAAGTTCTAAATCAACGTAAATATGGCGAATGTTGTGTTAAGCATTGCAGGAAAAGGTTCCAAGAGAACGACGATGAAAAAATATATTGCATTAGTGCTAATGACAGCCATATGGCTGAGCGGTTGCTCTGGTCGGACCGATGAGAGTGAGCCGTTGGATCCTGATGATCCATTAGTTATTGCGGCTGCGCTTGCAACAAACGGCAATGTCCGGGTATTGACGACCTCGCCAACGCTACAGACAGGTGCATCGGACACAGCGGGTATTGTAGCGATCGTAACCGATGATAGTAATCGTGTCGTCGAGGGGCAGACCATAGTGTTCTCCTCTGACGGTGGCGTGCTGCAAAATATAGTCGATACGACCACCGATACCGGAGAGGCCTCGGCACAGCTGAACCTCGCCGGTGATTATCGCAATCGCAACATCACGGTTACTGCCAGTCTGGGCAACTTGTCTTCAACAGTGCTGGTCGCATCGGCAGGTACTCAGATTGAGGTATCTGCTCCTGACAACCTGATTCTCGGTGACACTGCAGATCTGGATATCCAATTGCTGGCCGGTAACGGCCAGCCAATCCCTAACGAGGTTTTAACACTTACATCAGCCGCTGGAAATTCTTTTAGCCAGAACTCTGTGGTCACTGACGCTAACGGTGCGGCGCAGGTGGCAGTCAGTACCTCCGAAGGCGCGGATACTATTACTGCTACAGGGCTTAGCGGAACAGTGGTTACTGATTTCGAACTAAAAGTGGTTGAAAATGTTCAGGCGATTGTTACACCGGTGAGAGTTCGGGTGATCAGTAACGAAACTTCCATCGAAACCGGTGGAAACGATATCGCCAGAATCACAACGCTGGTTACTGATGATAATAACCGTGTGATAAGTGGTAAGGCGGTAGATTTTTCATCAACCGGTGGCGTATTACAAAATATATCTTCAGTAACTAACGAAGCCGGTCAGGCAACTGCGGAGCTGAGTCTGGCGGGGGATTTCAGAAATCAGCAAATTTCAGTTAAGGCAAAAGTTGATGATCAGGAAGGCAGTGTACTGGTGACAACTAATGGAAGTAATATCTCGGTATCCGGACCCAATGCCTTAGTCAATGGCGACATCGCCGAGCTGGAAATATCACTGACCAGTGGCAATGACCAGGCAATATCCAATGAACTGGTTTCAATAGAGTCCAGCGCCGGTAACACGCTGAGTCAGGAAACAGTTACCACTGATGCCACTGGTAAGGCGACAGTTACTGTGGGTAGTACTGCTGGTAATGACGTTATTACAATATCTGCCTTGGATAGCACCGTGGTTAGAGAGCATCAACTGAATGTGGCAGCTGACATATTGAGCGTGCAGAACGCATACTTTGATCCCGAAGACCTCGACGCGGTAGTAGATTACAGCACGTTGAATGTGCTCGATCCTGACCCGTATGTACTGGTGGACTATGACAGCCTGGATGTGGATCAACCCTGGCCCTACCGTGTATTGTGGGAAAGTAGTGGTGAGCCGGTAAGGGGTGGTGAACTGAAATTCAGCGTAACCGCCGGCGATGTGCGACTTCCTGGTGCTGCAGTCGGTGCAGGCAGCATCGTAGCGGTTACGGATGACAACGGTATTGCTACGGTCGAACTAACCTCGACGGCCGCGGGCCCGGCCACTATTGCCTATGCGGATGCCGACGATTCAAATACCTTTTCACAAAGTGATGTTGAGTTTGTTGCAGTGGATATCCACAGGGTAGATGTGGAGGCATCTCCGGCAAGTGTAGCTACAGGTAATTCCAGTACCGTCTTCGGTATTGTGACCGATAAGTACGGTAATCCGGTTAAGGGCGTTGTGGTTGAGTTTAGCAGTGAGCCAAATCTGAGGGGTGGCACCTTATCTCCTGTCGCGGCAATTACAGACAGTGATGGTAAAGCCAGAGTCACGTTTACTGCTGGCAGCATACCAACTCAGCAGGACGAAATTACCATCAAAGGTACGGCGACCAGGGTGCTGGAGGACGGTGAAGTCGAATTAGTAACCGATACCGAGCAGCTTACCGTAACAGAGCGCGAGCTCAACGTAATAATTGGACTGGCTGGTACTGTCTCGGAAGCTGATTCCGATACTCGTTACCGTAAAGCCGGCCTGGTGCAGGTGACAGACGGTGCTGGTCGCCCGGTTCCGGATGCCTCGATTCTGGTGACGATGATCCCGACAGTCTATCGCTACGGTCAGTTGGTCGGTTTGGATACCGATAATGACGGTGAGGCAGATGTATGGGGGACGAGCGCGCAATATACCTACGCTTGTATATCCGAAGATAAAAACGGCAACCGCATACTCGATACGGTAAGCGAACTGCCAGGTGTAGATGAAAATCAGAACGGGGTAATCGATATCAATGAGGACGTAAATGCAAACGGCGTTCTGGATCCCAGTGATCCCGGTTTGGTCGACGCTGATCCAGTAAACGTACCGACCGTGATCGGTGGTCAGATCACTACCGATTCAAACGGCGTAGGTTTCTTTTCAATGGCCTATCCGCAGAGCAATGCATGGTGGTTTGATGTAACTATAACAGCCAGAGTCGAGGCGCTGGGTGTTGAGGTGGTGGCGCACTATGACACCGGCCTGGCGGTTGTTGC
>CAKZVB010000135.1 GCA_937922015.1 uncultured Granulosicoccaceae bacterium | reverse complement strand
TTTCTACCCCATTCCCCTTATCAATTCGGCCCATGGCATCAACATATCCGTCAGCCTTGCTGTGGTGGAAAACCAACTGCCTGTAATCGACAGGTGCCTCACTTTTTACAATCTCCTGAAGCACATCATTGATCTTTTTGGTATCTAATCCGTTTCGCACATCCAGTGTGAGATTTGCTACTTTGTCAAGAATCGGCACCTCGACTCCAACGCGCTCATTCAGGATACCGGCGCCTGTCTGTCGATACCAGTCAATGAAATTACGAATCAATTCAAGCTTGCTTACAATAGAACCCTGTGGATCTATCGATTTATTTTTTATAACGTCTCGATATACTGCCCCGTGTTCGGCAATGACATACTGTAACTTGTCACTTGCGATACTCTCTGCAATTGACAAAGTCTCTTGCATCGACCGGCCTGTATTAATCACCAGGTGATCAATTGAACTGGCATCCAGTTTACGTCCCAGCTCCCTGAGCTTTGCCGATTGATTTGGTGATAGTCGTTCACCGCCTATCGGTATAGGCGCACCACCATCGGCGTTTAGACAACCGTCCACATCGTGGAAAATAATTTTCATGTATATACTTGACTCAATCTAACAAGGTACTGATTTTTGCAGCGCAACCCGCAGCTCTCTTCATTCATGCGTAGAATCAGCCATAATCTTTTGCAAACTCCAATTTCAACACGCCGCTTGAGTAACTGATAAAACGGCTTCACTTATACATTGATTTTTTAGGTTTTTCGATACCGGCGTCTTTAAATAATGCTCCTCTGCGCTTCAGGCTATCTGCAGACCATGTGGTGCCATACTCATAAAAAACATCGACACTGAGATCATCAGGCGGCAACACCACCCAGGCCTGCTTGCTTTTGGTAAAAATGTGTACGTCTGGAGGCAGAAGATCCGGATTGTCCAGTGAGCCAACTCGTATAAAACGGATGCGCTCTCTAAGGCCACCCATGTAGTAGTTGCTCCACACAGCAACCCTGCATTTCTGACAGCGTGCAACTGTTTGCCCCTTACCACTGGGAGTGGGCATCAATATTTCCTCGACTTCACCTGTCAGCAACTCTACGCGATCCGCTTCGATCAACGCGTTTACAGCGAACGCCGAGCCCGATTGCCTTTGACAAAAACTGCAATGACAACAATGAACGATAAGCGGCGCGGACTGCACCTTGTAACGTACCAGACCGCAGGTACAGCCTCCTTCACATCCTTCAATTTTTCCGGTCACCGCCTGTTTCTCCTTTTGCATTTTGCTCGACACTAGCAGAAATGATCATGAGAATCTCTAAATATTGACCGCTGTGCGATAGACAGTCAGCTGATCTGTATTGATGGAACAACAACGATTCAGACTGGTTTGTGCGCTGGAAATCTGGTCATTAACACACCCGCAAAGTTGGGAAAAATAACCTGACTGAGAAAGATGTACAGTCTGATTCGCCCCTGAAAACTTATCCGGACTTCCGATTAATCACACTGTTTTGAAACCCTGTCAATTCGCAAATATTGGAATTAGCAGAGCTGTAAATCCATTCGCGATCAAAGTGGCTGCGCAGTTGCTTAGACAGAAAATGGTTGCCAATACATAGTGAGTAGAACTTGTTGCCACAAACTCTCTGCTTTTCAATGGAACTCAGCAAAGGATGTGGCAATGTTGACATAACAAAGTCTGAGATGATTAACATATCAGCATCGGCATAATCATCACTCTCCATAACCTTCAGACCATGCGCGATGGCTGGAGCGGCATCAGTCCCTCCATGAAATGACCTTGACAGGAAGGTAAGCAGTGTCTGAAGCCTATCGCTTGCAGACAGGTCAAGTACTTCTATATCCGTTGAAAAGTTAATGAGATAACAAGCTCTCTTCTGCTGTCGGGCATGGCTTGCCAGATACATCGTCACAGCCTTTGCTATTGTCTCCGGCGAACCATGCATAGAACCACTTGTATCCACACAGATTATCATCGGGCCTTTTTGCTCTTCTTCTTTAACCTGTTGCTCTATCTCAATTTCCGTCTCAGCCAGGTCAGTTTGCAATCCTTGCATATCAAAGCACATCAAGCGGGACTCAATATACTTTAGATCAAACAAAACCGAAGTCTCATCGTCTGCCAGCAGTGCCAGTTCAGACGCCAGCAGGTATTCAATATCCCTGCCTGCCCTGATACCCGTTATCTCTTCTCTGGAGTCTACCTGTGGGATTGTGACTGGTATGGAAACCACAGTTTTGGCAAGCTCTACTTTTTCTGACAGACTGACCTGTTGCATCTTACCCAATAGCTCACAGAGTGCTCTTACGCCTTTATCATCTGCCAGGTACGCTGCCCATTTTTTAACCTGATTAATATCAGACAAAGAAAGCTGACCTTTAGAAAAGTCCAGAAAATAGCCTGGCTCCAAACCCAGTCCATTAATACTATCAACTATTTTTTTTACCGCTTCCAGCCAGTCATTCAGCTGCCTTAAGTATATTTCACGATAGTAGTTTATGGTTTCCAACTCCCATTCCGCTCGTTTTTGGTCAAGCATCTTTCGCCAATTCTGCAGCAATAACTTCCTGACTGTGAGGCTTACCTGATCAGTGGAGTCGACGTTAACACCGGCTACTTTGTTCTCCGGCCCTGATATCGCCTGCTGCCAATACGTAATATCCCGGGGAAGTTTCGCCTCTGACAGAAACGAATCAAAATTCTGGAGATCCAGTTTGTAAGATGTGATATCGCTCTGGCCAAGATCAACCTGCCTCTCTGAGCTCGAACACTGCGCCTCACTCAGGGTAAATGGAAAATCTTTCCTTAATTTAAACTCAGTTGATTTTTCCCAGTCATCCAGTTGCGAACAAAATGCCTTATCAACCTCGGGGTTATTATTCACAAACTGCCAAATTTCCTCGCTAAGTTGGCCGTTAAGCTTCAATCGTTCCTTTTTCATACAACTTTCGCAAATTGTTTGGTCTGTTTCTGATCGCATGAGGCACAAAGCGCTGTTAGCCGTTCACAATCGGCAATTCTGAGTTTTAGTCCATCGATTTGCTTTAAAATTCCTTCAATAGCTATTTCCTGTACAGATTCCGGCACAAAAGGAGTAGCCATAGCCCTCTGGTACAAACTCTTTTTCTCCAGTACAAACTCTAAAGCTCTCCTATACGCTTTTTTTACATCGCGCGCTTCGACATCGAGAGCAGATATCAAGCGTTCATTGATATCCTCTTTCCTGTCCCCTTTGTGAAATTGCACGACAGGTACATAGTTGTCGATGGAATTCCTGCGACATTGATCATGCTCGATTGAACAACTCCCCTGAGAATCAAACGAACAGGTAATTTTTGGAAACTCTATTCCGGTAGTGTTCACAGGATGGAACTTCTCCCGGGTCTTCATTTTTTCGATACTGATATAGAAATCCAATTTTGTATTACTATAATAGTCATCTATAGACCTTTTCACATGAAAGTAGTTTTCCGAACTGCCGTTTAACGTTACCGTTTTATACACATCGTTAACATGGAATAGCTCATTTTGGATCTCCTGATCCAGATTCTCTTTTCTATGATCCAATTCGGCAATATTTGTCTTTGTATTGCACCCGCAATCTCTCACTGCATTTTCTACGATGCTGATGACGTCTTCCCGGTTGTCTTCCTTAGTCCACAAGCAATGCCTGAGCAACAACGTATCGGAATGGTTTGTCTGTTTTCTTTCACACAGAAATGCTGAAGCCTTCATCACAATTGCTGCCTTCTGCCAGCGACGGTCTGATACATATACCGGTTCTTCGAGTTCACTCAGTGACTGTCTGATTAGTGCGATAACGGTAAGTGTTTCGCGGGACAATTCAATTTTATGCAGACCGCGGACTATTTGATCCCAGGTATCCGTATCGATTTTGAGGTGATCCGGTATCTCTGGTTCTGTCGCTACCGGCTCGCTATTTAACAGGTTTTCAAAATTCTCACGCTGCTGCATCGGTGGCACCAGCATACGAAGAGTAAAACGATCATATAGGGCATCTAATCCCTGCCCGTCGAGCGGTGTCTCATTTGATGCCGCGAATAATGCTTTTAATGGCGATTTTTCAGTCCTGTCACCATTGCGGAATATACGCTCATTGGTCAATGTTAGAAGTGTGTTGAGGATGGCGGGACTGGATTTCCAGATCTCGTCAAGAAAGCCAATCCCGGCTGTGGGCAGGTAGCCACTGGTTTTACGTAGGTATTTATCCTCCTTTAACGCACTTAGCGAGACCGGTCCGAACACTTCTTCGGGTGTGGTAAACCGGTTCATCAGACATTCAAAATACGGGGCGTCTTTAAACGCACTGGAAATACGCCGGGATATCAGGCTCTTGGCCGTTCCCGGTGGACCGTATAAAAACGTGTTCTGACCTGACAGTGCCCCCAACAATGCAACAGCGATAACCTCTTCACGCTCGTGGATCCCTTCTCCCAACTTATCTACTAATTGCTCGACTCTTTTAATAAACTTCATATTCTTCAAACTCAAGATTGATTTACGTTGACCTTTAAAGCGGTGTTTCCTCTTTCCGGGACCAGAAACTATTTCTTATTCTGATTCGGATTTAGCTGTTTACCTCTATTTCCCTGAGTCTGATCATACTGCCGGTTTGTGCCCGCAGTTCCTTTGTTAGAATTATTCTGGTTAACTTTATTATCCGCGGGTTTTATCTTACGTTTAGTCATTTCATCTTCCTCGTTTTATCTGTATGCCATTGGCTCCGCCTGGCGAAGACCTGATAGCACGAATACGTCAGTACGGGGAAAAC
>CAKZVB010000134.1 GCA_937922015.1 uncultured Granulosicoccaceae bacterium | reverse complement strand
TGGTTATCGAGATATCTTGGCTAATAGCGAAATAGAACTACAGTTAGAGAGTTTGCCGTCTCCTACTGAACTTTCCATCGGCGAGTTCGTAACAATAGAAGGTAGTATCCTGGTTAATGAGTTTTCACTAATTGAAAGACCAGCAAGTGGAATAGCAGGCACCGGGCAGCTGCTTCTTGCTGAACAAGCGATTGACGTTGATTGTGAAGCGGACTATCTGGAGTCGGAAATCGTATATTAAGGTTCTGCCTCCGGGGCTTGGTGGCCGGGGCTCTGGTGGCCAGGGCGCGAGTCGGGGATCGTAGATTGCCGGTAAGAAGTAGTAAGTTTCTTCATTCGCCTGTGCCGGGAGAATCGGCCAATACCGGACAGTCACAATTGATTATTTTGGAGCTGACCCACCTGGAAGATGGGCCGCCCCATGTTCACAACTACAGATACTTGTGGAAAGTAATCTTGTCGTCCCCAACGCCATAGTATTCGCGTATCCGCGCTTCCTGGGTATAACCCAGCGTTGAATAGAAACCTCTGGTTCTGATGAAATCGTCAGTGCCAGATGTTTCCACCAGTAGTACGCGAACGCCTTTTGCTGACAATGTTTCTTCAACGTAGGACATTATCTGCGCACCAATGCCTTCACTTTGGCGACTGGGATGTACGGCTATTAGTAACAAATTCCACGTACCATCAGCCATCGGTTCAGGCGCACAATAAACAATTGCGACTGGAAAGCCGTCGTCGTAAGTAAGCCAAAATTCAGTCTGATCCGGATCATCGGAATTGGCGCAGAACAAATTATCCAGTAACTCCGACGGAAATAGTCTGACAGCGTCGATTATTTTCTTTGCAGCTGTTAAATCACTAGAGGTAGATGGTCGAATGTTTGAATTATTCAATGTTAATACTCGAAATTTAGACAAAAGAATGCTGATGGCCTGAATATCGAAATTCAGACTCAGCTGCTGATCAGGGTGTTTCCTCTCGGAAACCATTCAGCAGGTGGTGCAATACCTCAACATTAAAACTCCGAATAATTGAAGTGCCGGGGTTCCAACACTCACCTCTATTATAGTCGCGTATGGACTTACATGAAAAGGGGTTACAGTCGCATCGGGTTGGGTCGCTTAGGGCACTTACCTGTCTTTTGAAAAATTTAGGATAAATCCTACGAATACAAACCCGGCCATTCGCTATACACAATCCGACCAGCGCTGAACGGCCAACACCAGACGTTCAATCGCGCAGCCAAATTCGTAAATTTCCAATCTCTTTGAAACCAAATTTTGACAAAGCTGCAACCTCAGCCTTACCGTCGTATCCGACGATTCCTTTCATTGGGTGCCTGCCTGCTACTGAGGCAATGCAGCATAAAACATCCTCGAGTGGACCAAACGCATTAGAAATACCTACTGAATAGCCGCTCTGATTGGTGGCCAGGCCAGACACTACAACACCATCGCGTTCGACATAGATCAGCTCGATGGAGTTGTTTTCAAGCAACGAGGAATTAAATATCCCGTCCGCTTCACCCCAGGCAGCAACCCATCGTTTCAGTTCGGACGTGGTCCGCACTGTTTTAACCTGAAAACCCGGGCTCTCCACCTCCGTCAAATGTTGATTTGGCAGGCGCCAATACCACTGAGCTTCAAAGGCAAGAGCGAACCCTTTTCCTTCCAACTCTAGCTCACTATAGCTATCTTTGATAGCCCAGCCCGAAGGGAGGTGTGGACCGATAGTATCGATATGATCCTCGATCAAGGCCCCGCTTCTTAAAGTAACAATATTCGGGTAGAGGGGCGGCATCAGATGCTCGCATAACCAAGCCGACTCATTCCAGTTTGCAGATATGCCATGTGACGCTGCAATTGCATTGCACCACGCCGCGTTGTTGTAGGCAGCTTCGTTTAACCAAAAATCTTCCATATGGCAAGCATAGCCTGATATGTGAATGGCTCCAATGGGCACTTACCTGCCTTTTGAAAATAGTTTTGGATAAATCCTACAAATACAAACGATGAATCCCTGAGTGTAAGCGAGGTGATCCGCTTAGAATCTAGTCCATTGTCTTCACGGTAGTACGCAATAATTGGGTTGGGGATAGTGGGGTGTATGCGCTATCGTGATATCGGCCCGTGAAATGGATGCTCACACCATTTAGATGCGAGAGAAAAAGCGCGGGCTTGTGAGTAGCCCGCTTTTGGATGCTTTCCTTCAGGAGTTCCGAGCATAGCTACAGTATCTGCTTTTGAAGCGTCTCGTTTATGGAACGGTTAGGTTGCTTTCAGTGGAAATTTTTGAGGTTGATGGGATGCGGCAAATATTGGATGCTGTATATATAAGTATTCGGCTGCTTGTGAGCTGTCTTGTGTCGATGAAGCTGTTTTGAATCGCGTGAGGTGTGTCGCAGGGGAAATTGAGTCAATTCGGTAAAGCGAGGCGCGGTGATGGTCAGCTGTATAATTTTCGATATGGATGGTACGTTGATCGATAGTGAAACGCTCTGTTGTCAGGCCTTTAAAGATCTGATCCCGGAGATTGATGTCTCTGTGGAGAGTCTGGTGCACCAGTTTGGTGGGCGTAAGCTTGCGTCGATACTTTCTGAAATAGAAAAGCAATTCAGCTGTATGCTGCCTGACGATATAGAGGCTCGCTATCGATTGCATGTCCGAGAGCTATTTGAATCAGATTTGGTTGCCTTCGATGGCGTTCAAGAAGCACTAGACGGACTAGAGGCACTCGATATCCCATTCTGTATAGCCACTAGTGCTCCGTTAACAAAAGTAGATCAAGCTCTGGCTGTAACTGGTTTGACTAAGTACTTTGATGGGGCGGTCTTCAGCTCATATGATGTCGGGTCCTGGAAACCGGAGCCTCAGATATTTCTCCACGCCGCGAGACAAATGCGTGTATCTCCAGAATACTGCCTGGTTGTAGAGGACAGTGCGGCTGGAATCGAAGCAGCTCAAAGAGCTGGAATGAAAGTAGTGCAATACTGTCGCGGAACGACGCCTCTGTGCGATACTGTTTTCAGTCATTACACTGAATTGGTTCCGATGGTGTCAGCGGCACGCATAAGCGTCTAACAAATTCCCCTTCGCGCGCGCCCTGCAATTGACACGTATAGTGGATCGTTATGATTTATGAGAATCATCAGTCCTGAATGTGCAATTCATCATTTGGGATAAATCAGAATGCGAATTCAGTATTGATACTCGTACGTGTGCTCCATATTCGTCAATTTTTTTAATAAATACAGGAGCGTGTCTTTTTTCAAAATTCCAAATATAAGAGAGGAATTAAAAGTCGGGTAGATTTTCAGGGCAGTCTTCTGCCATGTTAGGCCTAACAGCGCCAAAGTAGCGTGGTACACAGGTCGGAAGCCCTTTTAGCGTTAGGTGGCGTGACGTATGAATTCAGCAGCTGTCGGCCAACACCTGCCAGTCAACACCTGCCAGTCACCCTAATCGGATCTTGGTGAAAAGAGAGAATGAAGCAATGAGAACAATCGAAGAAGTAGATGGAGTAAAAATACAAAAGAAACACAGGGCTACCT
>CAKZVB010000133.1 GCA_937922015.1 uncultured Granulosicoccaceae bacterium | reverse complement strand
CTATAAAATCACCATTTGATCATAAAGATGCCACGGCAGAGAATCTCATTTAGACTGCATGCTCCCCAGTAGCCCGAGTAGCACAATGTTACCTATCTCAGCCGTCGCAGTCGCTATAACTGCGCTGCTTTCAATGATGTTATCCCTGAAGGTCATAGGCCTTCGTCGCAAGCACCGCATCAGTGTTGGCGATGGAGGTCACGAAGACTTACTGCGCGCCATCAGAACTCAGACAAACCTTACCGAATACGCTCCGATTACCTTGTTGTTGTTGGTTTGCCTTGAAGCTAATGGTGCTCCCTGGTATCTCGTGGCTCTCCCAACCATTTCTTTTCTGGCTGGTCGCCTATTGCACCCGGTCGGTATGCGGGAAGACTCATCTTTGTCTTTGCGAGTGCTGGGTATGCAACTCACCATCATAACCATCTTTACGCTAGCGTTTTTTAATATTCTCTGGGTAATCTGGAAAACTTTTATGTAGTTCAGTTTGATACGTCGGTTTTAACAGCATATTCACTTTCCGGTATACTGATGACTAATGTGTACCTGTGAAAACAGGCACAATATCTCTACCACGACGGAGGTTGTTTGTCTATTCAAACGCGATCGGCAGGCGTCGGATTCATTGATGAATCCTGGGTAAGCACGTTTAGCAACGTTTTTCAGTTGTGTGCAGCAAAGCCACAGGAATCAGTAATGGTTCTTTCCGAGGCATGTAGCAGACAGGATAATATTCTGATAACGCAGCTGGCCTTAAAGCAGCTAGGCATCTCTTTTACCGAAATAAAAGTTCCTGCAAGTCGGATTGCCGCAGGCCCGGTGATACGTTCCACCGGCGCGTCCACTGCACTGAACGGCCAAACAGAGGCAATCAATACGCTCTGCACTGCTGACTTCATTATCGATATGACCGTCGAGGGATTAATGCACGCCCCACAGACACCAAAGATTCTGCAAAGCGGTGCACGAATACTAAACATTTCCGCCGAACCGCCCGAAGCACTGGTTCGACTTGCACCAACAGCGCAGGACAAACAACCTGTCAGGGATGCCGTTGCCCTTTGTCGAAAAGCCTCAACGATGACTGTGACTTCAAGTGCCGGCACCAACTTACACGTCAATATGGAAAAAGCCGCCACGGTCGGAATCTGGGGCTGGACCGACAGACCCGGAACGCTGGCTCACTGGCCGGGAGGACTGGTCGTGAGCTTTCCGGCTGCTAACAGCGTCAATGGCACTATCGTGATGGCGCCCGGTGATATGAATCTCACCTTCAAACGCTACATCGAATCGCCTATTGAACTCACGCTTAAAGACGACTACATCACCGACATCAAAGGTCAGGGAGTCGATACCGCACTGATGCGCAACTACCTGCAAAGCTTCAATGAAAAAGAAGCTTATGCCACCAGTCACGTCGGCTGGGGTATGAATCCGGCAGCGCGTTACGAGGCGCTTGCCATGTACGATAAAAACGAAATAAACGGCACAGAACTACGTGCGCTGGCCGGCAATTTTTTGTACTCAACCGGCGCTAACGAATTTGCAAACCGCTTCACCAGAGGTCATTTCGATCTGCCAATTCTCAACTGCACAATCAAACTCGACGATACCATTGTAGTCGACAACGGCATGATATCCGCATGACTGTCATAGCGGGTATTGAAGTCCATGTTTCAGAGCCATCAGGTGATAGGGAAAACTCTAACGACCCGCAATACACTGAAACCATTATCTGCCTGCACGGTATTGGCGGCGATCACAACGGTTTTATACCTCAGCATGAGGCACTGTCGAATCAGTATCGCGTCATCTCATGGAATATGCCCGGCTATCGACGCTCACAGCCACTGGCAAGCCTGACTTTTGAGACTCTGGCCAGTGCAGTGATTCGACTCATGGATGCACTGCAAATTGATTCTGCACATATTATCGGACAATCCATTGGCGGAATGATTGCACAGGAACTGGCAATTTCATTTCCGCAACGCGTACGCTCTTTAATATTAATCGCCACCACATCAGCATTCGGCGGCAAAGATGAAAAATTCAAACAACAATTTTTAGCCGCCAGACTTGCACCGATCGAAAAAGGTGAGAGCATGGAGTCACTGGCTAAACGATTCATACCCGAAATCGTCGGCTCAAGGGCAACCCGCTCAACTCTGACATCGGCAGAGTCATCGATGGCAGCAGTACCCGTCAACAGCTACAAGCAGGTAATGGAATGCCTGATCACTTTTAATCGACGCAACGACTTAAATCATATTAAGTGTCCGGTATGCCTGATAGCCGGTGAACAAGACAACAACGCTCCTGCTGCCACAATGCAAAAAATGGCCTCGAAAATTGCTGCGGCAGAATTTCATTGTATTGACGGCGCCGGTCACCTGACCAACCTTGAATGCCCGGTGCCGTGCAATGAAATAATCAAAAAGTTCCTGACCACCAGCCAGACCACCTGAACCGGCCAATTGACCAAAGCACCGTTAGCCCTATGAAAGATGAACCTATATTCGACCCCGGACAATGGAATCTCACCAGCCTGCAGTCCGAGCTATGCACCCGGGCCCGCGAGCTTGCCGCTGCCAACTTTGCACCACGGGCTGCAGGCTATGACAAAGACGCCCGCTTTCCGACCGAAAACTACGTTGATCTGCACAACTCCGGTCTGCTTGGGGTTTGCATTCCCACACAGCATGGAGGCCACGGGGCCGACCTTAAAACCTATATGCTAATGGCCAGTGAAATAGGTCGCTACTGCGGAGCAACAGCGCTCACTTTTAATATGCACGTGAGCTCCTGCCTGTGGACAAGCACATTGGCAGACGGCATTGAAATGGAACCGCAAGTCAGGGCCACACTTGAATCAGTGCGCACCGAACACTACAGGCGCATTATTGAAGACGGCGCTATCTACGCTCAGCCGTTTTCAGAGGGTGGCGCCGCCGCGGCCGGCAAAAAAGCATTCGGCACTACCGCACTGCGTACCGACGGCGGCTGGATTGTTAATGGTAAAAAAATATTTGCATCACTATCCGGCCATGCAAATTACTATGGTGCACTTTGCACTGAACTTGAAACACCAGACACCAGGCCAAGCAGGCGCAACACCATGTATCTGGCGATACCTGCCACCGCCGACGGTGTCAGCGTCACCGGCGACTGGGATCCACTGGGAATGCGAGGCACTATTTCACGCACACTGATTTTTGAAAATGTATTTGTACCTGACAGCGCCCAGCTGATGCCACGCGGCCTCTACTACCAGACAGCACGAACCTGGCCGCATATGTTTATGACATTGACACCAAGTTATATGGGCATTGCACAGGCAGCATATGACTTTACCGTGCAGTATCTGCGTGGAGAAATGCCCGGCACACCTCCTGTTAAAAGGCGCATGTACCCGACAAAACAAATTGCGGTAGCACAAATGCGTATCATGCTCGAGCAAACCAAAGCGCTATGGTTTCAAAGCATCACTGAAGCACGCCCCAACCCCGGTAAAGATTCTATGATCAGAGCCTGGACAGCCCAGTACAGCGTCATGGAAAACGCCAACGAAATTGCACAACTGGCTATCCGCACCTGTGGTGGCCAGGCCATGCTGCGATCACTGTCACTGGAAAGGCTCTATCGCGATAGCCGCTGCGGTGCGTTGATGTTGCCGTGGACCGCTGAGCTGTGCCTGGACATGATAGGCAAAGCAGCGCTCTATGAAGACGGTGAATCCGACGAACAACCCGCATAGTGTCAGACAAAAAAATCCAATGAGAAAACCAGGATGAGAACCATTGATCACTGGCTCGCCAAACAAGCACTGTTTCAACCAGACAAGGCAGCGCTAAACTATTATGCGTCACCTGCTATCGATGCAACTCAACAACCGGCCGATTATTCAGCAACCTTTAAAGAGCTGTACAACCGCGTTACCAGCACAGCACTATTGCTTGAACATCACTGGAAGTTATCGCCCGGTGATCGAATCGCCTGGCTTGGTTTAAACCACCCGGATATGTTTGTACTATTGTTTGCCGCTGCACGTATCGGTGTCATCGTTATACCGCTCAACTGGCGATTGGCGGCAAATGAACTCAGCCATATCATCAATGATTGCACGCCGACATTATTATTCCACGATTCTGATCACGAGGCGCTGGTACTGACACTGACCGGGACAATCGATGCCACCAGCAAGCTGCAAACCGTGCCTCTGGATGAGTTCAGCACGAATCCGGATAGCTCTGAAGCATTACCTGAAACATCACCAGTAACATTGTCAGCATTAATAGACACTGCCGCCCTGACTGAGCATTGCATTACACCGCTCCCGGTCAACGACAGTGACCCCTTGCTGCTGGTGTACACATCAGGCACTACCGGTCGGCCAAAGGGCGCGGTCCTTGCGCACAGCGCATTGATCTGCAACGCCATAATGAGTCAGCACATGTACGATCTCAGTGCAGACGATCACATACTGAATGTGCTGCCACTATTTCACGTCGGTGGTATAAATATACAACCGCTGCCCGCACTAATGTTTGGTGCAACAGTGACTCTGCACAGGTCGTTCAATCCACAGGCGGTGGTTGAAACAATTGAAAATGAAAAGATCACCCTGATAAACACGGTACCCACCATACTTCAGGCGATACAAG
>CAKZVB010000132.1 GCA_937922015.1 uncultured Granulosicoccaceae bacterium | reverse complement strand
CTGTGGAAGCGCTATACCGGCCAGCTATGTCGCTCCGACGATATGACCCTGATGCGACGATACGGATAATAACCGGACCAGTGAAGCGATGCGAAAGTGCACTAATCCTGATAGGCTGGGTAATTTTAAATAATCCACAGGTTAAGGGAAATTAATTGAGTTTTGTCAGACCAAAAGCGCTTGATCAGGCGCTGGATTTACTGCACAGCGGTTCCTGGACCATACTGGCTGGCGGCACGGACTATTATCCATCTTTACGTGGACAAGCCCCCTCGGGTGCGGTACTGGATATCACCGCGATTGATAGCTTGTCCGGTATCTCTTGCAGCGACAGCGGGATCAGAATTGGTGCACTTGCCACCTGGACTGATGTTGCCGGTGCCGATCTTCCACCGGCATTTAATGCATTGCAACAGTCGGCGCTGGAGGTAGGTTCAATTCAGATTCAAAATCGGGCTACCGTAATTGGAAACTTGTGCAATGCCTCACCTGCTGCTGACGGTGTACCGCCGCTATTGTGTCTTGATGCCAGTGTTGAGCTATCGTCGTTAGGCGGTGTTCGAAGCGTACCGCTAACGGAGTTCATTCAGGGTAATCGTCGCACCGTGTGTGGACCTGATGAACTGGTCAGTGCCCTTCATATACCGGTTGAGTCTGCCGGCGGGCACAGCGAATTTATAAAATTGGGCACTCGCCGGTATCTGGTGATTTCCATTGCAATGGTTGCCGCAAGGGTGGTGATACATGATAACAAAATCTCTGAAATTGCAGTAGCAATTGGCGCTTGTTCAGAAGTTGCCCAACGCCTGCCGCTTGTCGAGCAGGCGCTTAATGGTGCAGCAGTTGACGGTGATTTAATGCCGCTTATAAAAACACAGCATGTTGCAGGCCTGAGCCCTATCGATGATATCAGATCAAGTGCCGGGTATCGCAGACATGCCGCCCTTGAGTTGCTGCGCAGAACCATTGCTCGCAGTGTGAAGAGGGCGTCGCAGTTGCAAGGGGTGTCGGTTTAATGGTCACGGATAGCGCAGTTAGTTTTATTGCTAACGGCGAACTGCAGATTAACAGTGACAAGCCACTTGATCGCTTATCCAAAGTACTGCGTGAAAACGGGCTCACTGGCACTAAGGTCGGATGTGACGCGGGTGATTGTGGTGCCTGTACGGTGCTGGTTGACGGTGAGCCAGTGTGCAGTTGTCTGGTGGCAGTAGCGCAGGTCGATCAGTGTTCGGTAGACACCGTTGAGGGTCTGGCATCCGGCTCGAAAGACGCACCGGTGCTGGCAAAACTACAACAGTCATTCCTGCGTCATGGTGCTGCACAGTGTGGCATCTGTACCCCCGGTATGTTGATGGCCGCCACGCATTTGTTAAGGCAACACCCGACCCCGGACAGGCAACAGGTTGAAGACGCGCTTGGCGGGGTGTTGTGCCGGTGTACCGGATACCGAAAAATTGTTGATGCAGTGATTGATGCTAATAATGCCCGGGTTTCAGATCCACTGTCAGCAAAGCCCGGTGAGGCGATCGGCAGCAGGGTAGAGCGACTGGATGGTATACCCAAAGTCACCGGTGCTGATATTTTTGGTGCAGACACGATACCTGCAGACGCGTTGTTACTACGCGTGATACGAAGCCCTCATCACTGCGCTGATTTTACCATAGGAAATAGTCAACAATGGATGGCAGACAATCCCGGTATTGAACTGGTTATCAGCAGTGTGGATATACCCGGTGAAAATGTGTTTGGTGTTATACCGCCATTTGCAGACCAACCAGTCTTTGCAGAGAAACGCGTTCGTTTTAAGGGAGAAGCGATTGCGGCAGTTGTTGGCCGGCCAGACGTAATCAATGCGATTGATCTGAGTGAATTCCCCGTTGAATGGTCTGTGCGAAAAGAGGTGTTAAAGCCGACGGATGCCCTCGCCACCAACGCTGAATTGCTGCATCAGAACAGAGCCGGCAATATTTTAGTTAGAGGTCTGGTGAGACGTGGTGATACAGAGAATGCCATAAATTCCGCCAGCGTCGTGCGTACCGGAACGTTCAGTACACCGTTTATTGAACATGCCTACATAGAGCCTGAAGCCGCTTATGCGACCCGTGCAGATAACCGCGTAGAAGTGTATACCTGTACGCAGTCTGCAGGTATGGCACGCGAAGATCTGGCGCGAATTATGGGCTTGCCGCAAAGTGACATCAGGGTGTTGCCGACGTCTGTGGGCGGGGGCTTTGGATCTAAACTTGATCTTTCGATTCAACCATACCTGTGTCTGGCTGCATGGTTGCTTAAGCGACCGGTTGGTGGTGTTTACAGTCGCATAGAATCGATGCAGTCAACCACCAAGAGACATCCGTCAGAGATCGATATAAAAGTTGCCTGTGATGCGCAGGGTAAGTTAACGGCGATCGATTTTGATGGTGTGTTTAATACCGGCGCATACGCGAGCTGGGGCCCGACTGTCGCTAACAGAGTGCCGATTCACGCTTCCGGCCCTTACTATGTACCGAACTACAATGCCCGATCGGTAGCGGTACATACCAATACAGCGCCGGCCGGTGCTTTTAGGGGGTTTGGTGTGCCGCAGTCCGCCATAGCGCTGGAGTGTACCATTGATCATCTGGCCGATGCGGTTGGCATTGATCGTTTGCAGTTTCGAATAAATAACGCACTGCTGGATAATCAGGCTACCGTTACCGGGCAGGTTTTCACCTCCGGGGTTGGCATAAAGACCTGCCTTGAAGCTTTGCAAGGTGCATGGAATGCCGCAGGAAGGAAGTCCGGTGAATACAACACGGATGCTACCCGTTACCGCAAAGGTCGAGGCATTGGCGTATGTTGGTATGGCTGTGGCAATACCGGCTTATCGAATCCGTCGACCATAAAAATTGCGATCGATGCTGAAGGCCGGGTGGTGTTGCATCAGGGGGCAATTGATATAGGGCAGGGATCAAACACGGTTATCGCACAAATAGCAGCAGATGCGCTTGGTGTTGAGCTGGCTAAGTTTGTATTGAAACCGGCTGATACGGATATAACGCCGGATGCCGGTAAAACATCGGCATCAAGACAAACCTTCATTAGTGGCAAGGCCGCTATGCTTGCGGCAAGCGCGCTTCGCAGTGAAATACTGCGGCAGGTTAATGCGGCAGAGACATCAACGATTACCCTTGACGACGGTGTCATTAATATTGTCGGTGAAAATACCCGGCATCAACTGGTGCTGGCTGATCGTGAGCGTGACGATGAGGGCTATGTGTTCTGTGCGACAGAGCAGTTTGATCCGACGACCACTGATCTTGATGAAAACGGTCAGGGCATACCGTATGCCCAGTATGGCTACGGCGCACAACTGGTTGAGCTGACAGTCGATATTGAACTGGGCACCGTCAAACTGGATAGAATAACAACTGCCCACGATGTGGGGCGAGCGATAAATCCGTTGCTGGTCGAGGGGCAAATTGAAGGCGGCTCAATGCAGGGGATTGGTATGGCGCTATTGGAAGAATTCATACCTGGTATTGCAGAGAACCTGCACGATTATCTGATCCCTACCATTGGTGATGTTCCCGATTTTGAACATCACATCATTGAAGTTCCTGATCTGCAGGGGCCCTATGGTGCCAAGGGCCTGGGTGAGCATGTGTTGATTCCCACAGCCCCTGCAATTCTAAATGCAATCCGGGATGCATGTGGCGCACAGGTCTGTAATCTGCCGGCCACGCCCGATAAAATTATGGCGGCAATACTTGCTAAACCCGAATGACAATAAATTTGATGTCTCACTGACTTATGACTGCAAAAGCGGCTGACAAGATAGGTTGTGATGCATGTCTGTAATGTGCTGTGAATTCAAAAACCAATTGAGAGACCATAACTATGCCTGAAGTGATTGTTAGAAAGATGATCGTATCTGTCGAGGAGACCTGGCATGAAGGTGGTCCTGTGGCACAAACACCATTGCGCAAGGCATCGTGTCTGGCGGTGATTGAAAATCCGTATGCCGGTCGCTACGAACAGGATATCAGCGGCTTTATGGACGATTTAAAACCGCTGGGGGTGGAAATGGCCGGCAAGTTAATCGAAGCGCTTGGTGGCAACAGCGATAGTATTCAGGGCTATGGTAAAGGTGCCATCGTCGGTGAAGCCGGAGAAATAGAGCACGGTGCGCTCTGGCATGTGCCGGGAGGCTATTCTATGCGTGAGCTAATTAAAGACAGTATGGCAATCGTGCCGTCGACAAAAAAGGTCGGGGCCCCGGGAACCCGGCTGGATATACCATTGACTCACACTAATGCATCTTATGTGCGGTCTCACTTTGATTCGATGGAAGTCGGCATCAACGACGCGCCCCGCGCCGGCGAACTGGTCGTGGTGCTGGTGATGTCCACGGGTGAACGTGTACACAACAGAGTCGGTGGCCTGGCCGCTGCAGATATTGTCGGTGAAGACGGATTGCGTTAGCCGCCTGCAAACGGGTTTCAATCACCGCAACAGACATCGCCATTAGAACCGCTGGAGTGATTTCCCCGTCCCATCTCGTGACGGGGCTGTCCGGGTCGCAACTGTGTTCTCATTCCGCAATTTGCAAGCTTTCTGCCTGTGACTACTAGTGATTCTGTGTAACTGCCATGGTTGGCAGCACTGGCGAGCCTGAACACGCAGCGGCCGGCAGATCAGGTACAAAGCTGCGACCAACATGATTCGATTGAGGCATTGCTGGAAGAAATCTAATTCTTTCACGGAAACACATCGTTACAATTAGCTATTCGAATTGAGATACTTTATCAGTTCTTGTTCAGGATGGCGGCGGCATGATACAGCTGATTTGTTTATAATGCGGGTTGCCTTGTTATTTAGCGGTGGCCTGCAGTTACTGGCCGTGCTGTTCACTTTCCAAGTTTTGTTTTCCTACCAGGGATAATTATTATGTTTCATCGGTGTTCTACATTTATAAAGATAGTTTTAGTCATGAGTTTTTGGTTTGCTGTTAATTTGCAGGCTGATGAGGGAGCAGTCGACGGTACATGGAAGACTGAAGCATCCGATACTGGCGGGTATTTGTACGTAGATATCGCTCCGTGTGAAGATTCAGTGTGCGGAACGATAAGCAAGGCTTTTAATAAAGATGGCGAAGAAATTGCCGACTATGCGCATATTGGCAAGGTCATGCTCTCGGGTATGAAGCAAAAGAAAGACGGAAGTTATGCGAAAGGTAAGATCTGGGCGCCTGATAAAGACAAGACCTACAAATCTAAAATGAAGATTGAAGATGGTAGTTTGTCGGTGAGCGGTTGTGTCGCTTTTATCTGCCGGTCACAAGTCTGGATTCGTGTAAATTAAAGGCAATTTGCGGCGACGGCTGGAACACGCGAATAGCGCCAGCCAACGCGCAATCAGCGTGCAACAAGGGTTGATCCTCGCCTTCAAACATCATTATCGGATGCTACAGGCTATGTGCGAGTAACAGGGTCGATCTTTCCACTTTGTTTAAATCCCACTCGGTGCCGTCTTCATCGATAAGTGAGATGCTTTCAAAGCTGCCCGTGCCGTTTATTATTTCATACGTTGAATACCCACGGCCGTTCAGGGTTTCGTATGTAAACTTAAAATCTGCCAACTCACCGTTAGTGAGCTTGGTTTTGACAATCTTTGTGCCGCTTGGTGTAATCATTTGCATCGTAGTTACCCCTGTTTGGCTGCTCCGATAAAGTCTATATCGTCGGGTGGCGGGCACCTTCTGTAGCCGATTTTTCCTCAGCGCTGTAGCGATGCTTCGGTATCGCGATTACAGCCAGGTCGTTTGTTTGGATTGTGATTATCCATACGAGCAACCATCAAAAACTGCGTTCTAACTGTATAGCGACCCGGGTGTTGGAATACGTTGCGGAATTCCGCTGGATGGGCCCTTCATAACAGTTCACCTACGTCCGAAGGCTGTGGATCACTATCTGTAGCTATCTTATGCAAACTTTAGTAGCAAACATAAGGCTGCGTGTTAAAAGTAATACTAGTTGACAGTCTGGTGGGTAATTTTCGTTACGCACTGCAAACCTTGCCAATAGTATCAACTCCTATATAGTGGCAATTATGAAATTTTCACAAGTTTTCGCGTCTGAATCGAGTCGAGGGGATTATTTAGCTGTAAATTTGCTTTTTTACGTCAATTTATTGTCGAAATAGTTCCGGCAGATTGTCCGGCCAGCGCTGTGATTTTTCCTAGCGTGTATATTCCAGCTCAACTCGTCTGTTTGATCGACGCCCGTCTATAGTGTCATTGGTGGCAATTGGCTGACTACCACCGTAAGCAATTGCGTTTATTCGACTGATATCGATGCCATTGCGCGTCAGATACCTGGCAACTGATACTGCCCTTTGCTTCGACAACGCAAGGTTATTTTCCGGATTTCCCCGGTTGTCTGTATGGGCGTACACACTTAATGTAAGCTCGGGTTGTAGTTGCATTGTGGTAGCGATTTGGTCAAGAGCTTGTATTGATTCTTTGCTCAACTCAGATGATCGGATAGGAAAGACCAGACTTTCAAGGACAGGTGTTGATGCATCGGTCTGCGGCGCCAGTGACGACAGATCAACCAGCGACAGATCGTCGTCCGTCGACCGATCGTCTGTGGGCTCCTTGGAAGTAATTGCTGTGGCGTCGGGTTGTGTCCCAACGGGATCCACTGGAAGATTGAGATCAGAAGTTTGTGGATATTCAGAGAAAGTTACTGTTGCCAGCTGAGAGTCCGTGCTGACTGGTTCGATGGCAGGCAACTCGGGTATGGTTGCCGCTTCCGGTAGTGAATTGTAGTCGGCTGTCAGTGCTTGATTCCCGTCGACGTTTTTATCGGCGACGATATCCAGGATACGCGGGGGTTCGTCAATTGTCGTCGTCACAGGCTGTGTTGCGACAGGTGCTTCTGGCAGAGCGACTGGACTCACTGTTCTGGGCGCTTCCGGTAGTACCACAGAACTCACCGTTCTGGGGGGTTCCGCTAGTTGCTGCGAACTGCTGAAGCGGTACAACAAATTGATGGTTGCAGACTGTGCATCTTTGTCGAGGTAGGTGAATTCTGTTCGAACACCAAGTCCGCTATTACTCATGTACTCGATGCCGGCACCGGCCAGCAGATGCACAGGATGGTCGCGCGAGACGATGGTGTCGCCCTTGGTTTCGATTTGCCCGATGCCAAGTCTTGTAAAGGCCGCCAACCCGTTACGGGAATTTTTTGCGTTTGAGAAATAGATTAATCCGCTCAGGCTGATGTCTTCATATTCGATTTCAGTGGTGGGTGTTAATGAGGCAGAGCCCAGGTTCAGGTAGCTGAGTTCACCGCTCAAGCGTGGACTGAAATCTCTGCCCAGTACAATTTGTGCGGTGGCTGCCTGGTCGTCCAGTAGCTGCAATTCGGCGCCGTTAGCACCTGTTGGAGCAAATTGAGTCATTCCCAGGCCAATGCCAAGATAGGTCTGTTGATTGAACGATGTGTCAGCGTTGCCGATAATTGGCAGCAACAATGATCCGGTCAGGATAAAGTGCTGGCAAATATTTCTTGGCGTATGACCAGTTTTACTACAATTTTTCATGCTGATTCTGCTTGTGCGCTGTCAATGCCGTGTGAAACGGTCGGTCTGGAAGTACCGGAAAACAATAATCAATGAAATATTTCCGGTACTGTAAAAGTTAGTTGTTTATCTATCCGCCGCATCCCGTCACCTCTGCCGCCTTCAAGGCAAAATCCCTATGGTGTCTTCGCGATAACCCCGGCAGCTGGTTTTTTGCAAATTGATCTAAGTCGATCCAGCAAGGCTGCGGGATCACGGCCTTTGTCTTTTTGTGGGTATTGTAGTCGCAATTATCTTGCCTCGAATCATATCAATAGTGTGCTGATAGTCCAGGTTCGTCCCACTGTAACGATAGTTGGTAATTGGCAGAGTTAATCGATCCGACTGCGCGCAGATTCAAAAAGAGAACAGTGCCAATCCGGGGCTATCACTTGTTAAAGCGATTGTTACCGGTCCCGGCAGCTTAAACCGGCAAAAATCAAAGCAGAATCTGCCTCTGGCGATGTGACTGGCGACGACACGGCAGAGCGGTTTACGCGGTGGTCACGTAGCGCAGGATCTCTACCACTTGTTCGGGAGTTTGTGCCCATGCCATTGCTGCCGCGTCAACTTCCTTCAATGGGTGGATGATATCGGCGTCGTGCAGTGTGATGTACGGGGTACCGATGGCGGCTAGTTGCCCGGCGTCAAAGGCGGCATTCCATTGTTTGTATTTTTCTCCGAATCTTACCACCGCGATATCGCATTGGTTTATCAGACTTTTTGTGCGGATGCTGTTGACCTTTGATGATTTGTGGTCGCGCCAGAAGTTTTCTGTTTCAGCGCCCAGAACGTCTCCGGCGGCATCACTGGCGTCGTGATCGGTGACTGCGGAACAAAAAGACACCGGTAGTTTGTGATGTTCAGCGCCAGTAGCGATTTGCGCGCGCCAGTCAGAGTGAATCTCACCAGAGAGGTATACAAGCCAGTTCATTGTGTGCTCCATTAAAACCGTAAAACTTTATTGTAACCCAGGGAGGCGGAAATCGCGGCTTTGAGGTACCATCAAAAAAAAACTATCGGGTGAGGGAAGATGGCGGTTGATTCTAAATCAGTGAAAAAGAAAGACCCTAAGACTTTTAGAAGTTACCGTTGGCTGGGAGAGGATGATCTGCGTTCTTCCAGTCATCGCTCAAGGTTTATGCAAATGGGCTATGACCACGAAGACTGGGCGGGTCGACCGGTGATCGCCATCGTCAATACCTGGTCCGACATCAATCAGTGCCACTCTCACTTTAAGCATCGGGTCGACGATGTTAAGCGCGGTGTGTTGCAGGCGGGTGGTATGCCGCTGGAATTACCGGCAATTTCTTTATCTGAACCCATCGTGAAGCCGTCCACCATGCTGTACCGGAATTTTCTGGCCATGGAGACCGAAGAATTACTGCGCAGCCATCCGGTGGACGGGGCGGTGCTGATGGGCGGTTGTGACAAAACAACCCCGGCATTGTTGATGGGGGCTATCAGTATGAATATCCCGGCTATTTATGTGCCTGCCGGACCAATGCTTCGCGGTCACTGGAGAGGTCAGACGCTGGGTTCCGGATCTGATTCATGGAAATACTGGGATGACCTTCGTGCCGGTGAGATAGATCGCGAAGACTGGAATGAGGTCATGGGCGGTATTGCACGGTCCTATGGCACCTGCATGACAATGGGTACAGCAGCAACCATGATGTCGATAGCAGACAGCATAGGTATGTGCCTGAATGGCGCCAGCTCAATTCCCGCGGCTGACTCTAATCATATTCGTATGTGTAGTGCCTCCGGCCGTCGGATTGTCGAAATGGTGTGGGATGACTTTAAACCGTCAGATATTTTGAATCGACAGGCCTATGAAAATGGCGTGACGGCGGCAATGGCAATGGGCTGCTCGACCAATGCCATAATCCATCTTATCGCGATGGCCAGACGAAGCGGGGTTGATCTGTCACTTGCAGACTTCGAAGCGAAAAGCAGAACGGTTCCGGTAATTGCCAATGTACGACCCAGTGGTGACACCTACCTGATGGAAGATTTTTTCTATGCCGGGGGACTTCCGGCAATGTTATCCCGCATTGAAAGTGAGATGCATACCGGGTGTATCACTGTGTCGGGGAAAACCATAGGTGATGTGATCGCAAAGGCGAATGTCTATAACGATGATGTGATTAGAACCACTGACAATCCTATTTACGCTGAAGGAGCACTTGCGGTACTTAAAGGGTCACTGGCACCTGACGGCTGTGTGATAAAACCCTCTGCCTGTGAAGAACGTTTATTAAAGCACTCGGGACCTGCGCTTGTTTTTGATTCATACGAAGAGATGAAAAACCAGATCGATGATCCTGACCTGGACGTCACCGCAGATACAGTGTTGGTGCTGCGCAATGCAGGCCCGAAAGGCGGACCGGGAATGCCTGAGTGGGGCATGTTGCCGATACCACAAAAACTGTTAAAGCAGGGTGTTCGCGACATGGTACGAATATCGGATGCGCGTATGAGTGGCACCAGCTATGGTGCATGTATATTGCACGTAGCGCCCGAATCATACGTCGGAGGGCCGTTGGGGCTGGTCAATACGGGAGACATCATTGCCGTTGATGTGCTGGCACGAACTATCGACCTGCAAGTCGATGATGCAGAACTTGCGACCCGCAAGGCCAATTGGCAGCAACCGGAGTCACGTTATGAACGCGGCTACGGCTGGATGTTTTCAAGGCAT
Organism: uncultured Granulosicoccaceae bacterium; assembly: GCA_937922015.1. Lineage (GTDB taxonomy): Bacteria > Pseudomonadota > Gammaproteobacteria > Granulosicoccales > Granulosicoccaceae. Next base: position 14,196 of record CAKZVB010000132.1, on the reverse strand, counting down.
ATACTACAGGCGGACAGTGGCTGTGATTTTGACTTTCTCGAGACATCGCACGGTCGTCCGGTAGATGAGCCCGCAATCTTTTAGCTTGCCAGGCCAGCTCTGCAAGGTTGAGTGCTGCCGGCCAGAAGCAGTCTGCCAGGCCGGGAGCATTGCAGGCCATGCTGTAACAGGGCAAGGAACAATTATTGTCTATAATGATCTGCATATTGCGGCATAGCTGATAATTTCATCTGTTGTTTTTCCCGGGACCTGCATGACTTTTTGTGGACTTGACTTCGGCACGTCTAATTCAACCATTGGCGTGCTGAAGAACAACGCGCATACCATGGTGCCGCTGGAACGTGATCCGGCAAACGATTGGCAAACGACACTGCCCAGTGCGTTGTTTTTCGGTTTTGAAGACGATCAGGTCAGTTTCGGCCGCAAGGCGATAGGCCGCTACACCAGCGGTGAGGCAGGGCGGTTGTTACGCTCGATGAAAAGCCTGCTCGGCAGTTCATTTATGGACGACAGCACGCAGGTTAAAAATCGTTTTTATAAGTTCGATGAAATCATCGGTTTCTTTATCAGTAGTTTGCGGCGACAGGCTGAAGCATTTGTCCAGCCGGACACCACCGCACTTGAGTCGGTAGTGATTGGTCGTCCCGTATACTTCAATGATACAGATCCGGCACTAGATAGAGCAGCTGAAGAACATCTGGCCGCAATTGCCCGTATTGCCGGATTTAAAAATGTGTCGTTCCAGTTTGAACCCATGGCCGCCGCACTGGACTACGAGCGACAAGTTGTGGCAGAAGAGGTGGCATTGATTATCGATATTGGTGGTGGCACCTCTGACTTCACGCTAATCAGGCTGTCACCGGATAGACATCGGAATGCCGATAGAAAAAGCGACTTTCTGGCAAACCACGGTATTCATCTTGGCGGAACCGACTTTGACCGACGGCTTTCGGTGGCCGGTATCATGCCGGAGTTTGGATATGGTATGCCATTGAAAGACCGGCCGGGTTTGAACATGCCCGGTCACTACTACTTTGATCTCGCGACATGGCACAAAATCCATTTGCTGTACGATCGACGCGTGTTAATGGAGCTGGAAGATTTCCGGCCAATGGTCAGTGACAAGAACAAACTGGACCAGTTGATTGCACTTTTAGCCCACCGCAGAGGACATCAGCTGGCGAGTTTCGTCGAACAGGCAAAAATCGATCTCTCGAACAACAGTGAAGCACTGGTAGATTTAAAACTGTTGTTTAAGGATATCGAAACCCGTACAAGCATCAACAACTGTACATTGAACGAGCATCAATTGCAGCAGTCGTTGCGTTTTGATATTGACAGGATCTTTACAACATTGGATGAGACATTAAAGATGGCCGGGCTGACGCGAAAAAGTATAGATACCGTCTTTACGACGGGGGGTTCCACTGCACTGCCCATGATACAGGCACGTATCGAATCCGCATTTCCAGCCGCCCGCCGGGTAGCTGGTGATTTGTATAACAGTGTCGGCAGCGGTTTATTAATGGAGGCGGAGTTGCGTTATCGTTAGCTTTTTTAGGCCCATGGTTAAATCAATGCGTCCTTAAGCAGATACCTTGAACATCAGCTCATACCCGGTTTCACCAACCAGTACCTGTTGCTCTGATTTTACGCCTTCGTAACCGTTGTGCACACCAATATAACTTTCAACACAAAGAAGCGTCCCGTGCGTTGTCCGCTTACTCTTTAAAGTCAGTCCGGTTTTTAGTCACTTAGTATTAAATTGAGCTTGTTCGTAAGTGGTAGTGTAGAGTTCGTGCTATTTGGCCGTTGGCATATATCAGGACCTGAGAAGGTGAATTATGTTTGAAGGACCGGCCAGCCAGAAACCGTTCATATCATGCGGCAGCGGCTCAAGAGCATCGCGTATGGTATAGCCCTGTTCCTGCAGACTCGCTTTGGCTGCTGCGGCGTCATTTGTCCTTATTTCCAGCCATATCTCGGATTGGCTGAGTGTATCTGAACAATCAATCCACAAAATGTTCTGGCCGAAAATCAAGGCAGTATTCTGTGAGGTCTGCGGGCAATCCGCAGCGTACGGAAAGCCAAGAATATTATGGTAGAAGTGCACTGTCTGCCGGTATTCATGATCGGGTACTTTGATCGCGATATTTCTACCCGCAGAGTAGTTTATTGCTTGCCCGGTTGCGTTCATAGCGTGATTGTCCGCCTGTTGTAGTGTCGTTCAGGTCAAACCGTACATCTCGTCGATTTGCTGCTGTGTGTAATAACCGTTATCCAGATCATGTTGAATATTCTCAGCGGTTCTGTTTGCCGGGTCTCCAAAGCCACCTCCACCAGGTGTGCCGACTTCAACCCGATCACCCGCTTTAATGGCGATACCCTGATCTTTCGATAAATGTGGTGGTGTGTAGGGCTCGCCATTTCTCCAGACCGTGACGGAGTTTGTCATGCCGTCTTTTCCACCCAGTACGCCTTGCGGGCCAACTCGTCCGTGGTCCATGACAAACGATGCTGTCGCCTCACCCCGTCTCAGCTCAATGCTGTACTGAATACCAAAGCCACCACGATGCTCGCCTGCGCCACCTGAACCTTCTCGCAGCGCGTACTCCCGGTACAGAACCGGGAAGTATTGTTCCATAACTTCAATGGGCGGTGTTTTTGAAATGCCTATGGTGGAGCAACCGTTGGTTAATCCATCGTGATCGTGGTTGCCACCGTAACCACCGCCGGACAATTGATACATCACGTAAGAACTGTTGCGCTTGGGGTCGAAGCCGCCCAGCGCGAAGTTGCCACTTGAACCTGCGGGTGCGGCGGTGACTTTTTCCGGAAGTGCAGGCACCAGTGCGGCAAACACCGCTTCTGCTATGCGTTGCGATACTTCGGCGGCACAACCGGAAACCGGTCGGGGATATTTGGCGTGCAGAAAGGTATCGTGCGGATCCTTAATGTGCAGCGGGTCGAAAGCTCCGGCGTTGATCGGGACATCTGGAAAAATATGGCGCATGGCCAGATAGACCGATGACTGTGTAGTGGCCAGCACCGAATTCATCGGTCCCATGCATGGCGGGCTTGTTCCTTCAAAATCTATATGTAATTCAGTCGCCGATTTTTCCATGTTTATCTGTATGGTCAGTGGCTCGTCAACGACTCCGTCTGAGTCAACATAAGCGGTACCGGTATAGTTTCCGTCAGGTATTTCGGTGATGCGTTGTCGCATCTGCTGAGCGGCGCGGATTTTAAGTTCGGCAATGGCTGCGCTTAGCGTGTTCGCTGTGTATTTTTCGATCAGTTCATCGAGACGCGCCTGTCCGACCAGCAGCGCTGCCGACTGGGCTTTTACATCACCGATGCGTTGTTCGGCCACTCTGATGTTTGAGCAGATGATTGAATAAATTTCCTTGTCCATTTGTCCGCGCTTAAAGAGCTTAACTGGCGGTATGCGCAATCCTTCCTGCTCAACGGCGGTGGCATTAGCTGAGAACCCACCGGGTACAGCGCCGCCGATGTCAGGCCAGTGACCGGTATTAGACAGCCAGCAAAATATTTCTTCGTTGTGAAAGTACGGCATTGCAAAGCGCACATCCATCAAGTGTGTGCCACCAAGGTAGGGGTCGTTAACAATATAAATATCACCCGGTTCAGGCGCTGCAACGTCTCCGCAGGCGATCATCTCTATTAATACACGGGTAGAGAATTGCATAGTGCCCACAAATACCGGCAAGCCCAGTGCGCCCTGAGCGATCAGTTCACCATTAATCGCTGAATAAATGCCATCAGAACGGTCGTTGGCTTCGGCGATGATCGGTGAGAATGCTGCACGTGAGAAACTCAGATCCATCTCGTCACAGACCTGTTGCAGGCTTGACTGAATGACGGCAAGGGTGATCGGGTCGAGTTTCTTGTGGTTATCAGTGCTCATCTAGTTGACCTCGATAATCAGGTTGCCGTCACTGTCGGAGCGGGCAGTGCTGTCTGGCTCTATGACAATAGTGGTGTCCATCTGTTCAACAATTGCCGGGCCTGTGATGATTGCGTCCAGCGGCAGTGAGTCCCTTTGATAAATAACAGTGTTATGCCATTGTCCATCAAACCACACTTGTCTCTGGTCTTTGATGGCGTCGGTAATTTTGTCTTTGCGACCTGCCGGATCGATGAGTTTTTGCAGGTCAAGTTCGGCGCGCACGCCGATGACAGTGGTGTTTAAATTAACCAGATTGGCGCGGATCTCTTTGAGCTCTACATGAAATCGATTCAAATAGACGGATTCAAAATTGCGCTGTAGTTCTTCGCAGGTAAAGTCAGTCGATGAGATTGGTACATTGAGCAGATGCGTCTGTCCAATAAACTGCATATCGGCAGAGTGTCTGAATTCAATGTTCTCTAACGCGACAGACTCGGCATTGATCAATTCCATGCCGCGTTCATTCTGTGCGTTGAGAGTTTGTTGTAGCTGATCACTCGCCAGGGAATCGAGTGGTCGGTTGATGGTGTTTACAAAATCATGACGGACATCGGCAACTACGCAGCCAAGTGCATTGGTGATACCCGGTCGGGCCGGGACCAGTACTTTCGGAATACCCAGTTCGCGTGCAATTGCACTGGCGTGCAGCGGGCCGGCTCCGCCGAATGCAAACAACGCAAAGTCACGAGGATCATGACCGCGGGAAATTGACACCATGCGCACCGCACCTGCCATTTTGTTATTGGCGATTGTCAGTATCGCGCCGGCTGCATCGTCGACAGACATCGATAGCTTTTGCGCTATCTGCTGATCAATTGCTGTTCTTATCTGATCCATAGATATCTTGTTATCCACTGAGAACAAAGTCTCCGGGTTCAGCCGCCCCAACACCAGGTTGGCGTCAGAGATAGTTACCTTGTCGCCACCGCGTCCGTAACAAATCGGTCCGGGAGTAGCGCCGGCGCTGTGTGGTCCGACTTGCAGCAGACCGGCATCGTCAATTGATGCGATTGATCCACCACCGGAGCCAATAGTTCGAACATCAACCATCGGTACATGGATCGGCATGGCGTATTCTATTTCCAGCTCGTGGCTGACACTGGGCAGGGCATTGAGGATCAGTGCAACATCTGATGAAGTCCCACCCATGTCGTAGGTGATAATGTCTGGCATACCGGCGCGCTTGGCAGTATAAGCGGCAGCCATTACGCCTGAGGCCGGTCCGGACATCACCGTCTTGGCAGACTCCCGGGAGACCAATGATGCCGAGACCATTCCACCGTTGCCATTCATGACCAGCAGGTCGTGTTGGTAGCCTGCGCTGGTAAGTTCGCGTTGCAGTCGATCAATGTAGTTGTCAAGGATAGGTTGAACTGCTGCGTTGACACTCGCTGTTACGCCGCGTTCGTATTCACGATATTCGGATAATAATGAGTGGCCAGTGGTGATGTATTTATTTGGCCATAACCCGGCGGCAATTTCAGCGGCATGTTGTTCGTGTTGCGGGTTGGCGTAGGCGTGTAGAAAATGGATAACCAAAGATTCACAGCCTTGTTGCAGCAGGGTTTTGATGGCATCTCTGACTTCACCTTCAGCAAGAGGTGTTAACACTTCTCCATCTGCATCAATGCGTTCACTGATTTCCAGTCGCAGCGCGCGCGGAATTACCGGTGTGAACTCACCGAACATGCCATAGGGTTGTGGCCGGGTGCGTCGTCCAAGCTCAATAATATCGCGAAAGCCCCTGGTGGTGATCATGCCGGTGCGGGCAAGTTTTCTTTCCAGTACGGCATTAGTTGTGGTGGTGGTGCCGTGAACGATAGTAGTAATGTCTGCAATTTTTACCGCACTGTCCTTTAGTGCCTGCATTACGCCAAAAGACTGGTTGTCGACGGTGGTCGGGGTTTTTCCAAATGAAATACCGCCGTCCGTATCAAACACCAGCAAGTCGGTAAATGTTCCACCAACATCGATTCCGGCAATAATCTGTGCACCGGGTTGCATCGAAGTTTTCTTGTTCATGATTTATTGTTCATTAAGACCTTAACCTTTGTGTGCACATTTGCAGATACCAGCTGCCAGCAAACTGGCAAGACGTGCGTCAGACAATGCCAGTCGGTCAATTAGAACATCACTGGTGTGTTCGCCCAGAGACGGTGGCGCGCTGTGGTAAGCGGGCGGTGTTTCGGACAAACGCAGCGGTGAGGCGACACCGGGTATGGCACCGTTTTTGTGGTCAAGACTGATTTCCATATTTCGCGACACAACCTGCGGATCGGCAAACACCGCTTCCATATCATTGATCGGACCACAGGGAACCTGTGCCCGCCCCAGTGATTCAATCCAGTGTTTGGTGCTGTTGGTTTTGGTCAGTGCGTTGATGACAGGGATCAGATCTGTACGGTTGGCTACTCTGTCACTGTTGGTGATGTAGCGAGGATCACTGGCGAGCTCGGGCTTGCCGAGAACTTCGCACAAGCTGCAAAACTGCCTGTCATTGCCGGCTGTGATAATTAGATGCCCGTCGGCTGTGGGAAAAACCTGGTAGGGCACAATATTGGGGTGGGCATTGCCCATCCGTTGTGGCGATGTTTTACTGACCAGATAGTTCATCGCCTGGTTGGCCATTGCCGCAACCGTAACATCCATCAGGCTCATATCGATATATTGCCCCTGGCCGGTTTTGTCGCGATGGGTGAGGGCGGTCAGTATACCAATGCAGGCATAGAGCCCGGTCAGAATATCAGTAAGAGCCACACCGATCTTCATTGGCTCATCGCCCGGGCTGCCCGGCGGCTGGCCAGTGACGCTCATCAGTCCGCCCATTGCCTGAATAATGAAGTCGTAACCGGCCAGGTTTGCATACGGCCCGGTCTGGCCGAAACCTGTCACCGAGCAATAAACCAGTCGCGGGTTTATTTTGCGCAGTGATTCGTAGTCCAGGCCGTACTGGGCTAAGCCACCGACTTTGAAATTTTCCATAAACACATCACTCTGCAGTGCCAGCTCCCTGACCAGTTCAGCGCCTTCGGGGCTGGAAAAATCCACAGCGACTGATTTTTTGTTGCGATTGGCGGTACAGAAATATGCGGATTGCCGGTCGCTGTCCAGCGGATCGGGACCGACAAACGGAGGCCCCCAGGTGCGTGTGTCGTCGCCGCCGTTCGGGCGTTCGATTTTGATTACCTCAGCGCCCAGATCGGCCAGGGTCTGGGTTGCCCATGGCCCGGCAAGGATGCGTGTGAGGTCCAGCACGCGGATATGCTCGAGAGCGCTGTTGGGGTTTGTTGACATAGAGTTAGCCAGGTCTGGAGGGATTTATCGTTACATTGCCGCTGTGCTTGCATGCGCTGATCTGTATTAGTTAGTATAACGTTAGTTAATCGAAAGTGAGCGTAAAACTGGTGGTGTCGCTGTCATTGCAGGCGGACGCCAAAGTACCCGACGCTAGTCAGTAAACTCTATTATAATGATTGAAATAGCCGTCCCGCAGTCTGTCGGACGTTTACCCTGTTCATATACACCAGAGGATTTGCCCGTGACCTATGTAGTTGTCGAGAGCTGCATTAAATGTAAACACATGGACTGTGTGGAAGTTTGCCCTGTTGATTGCTTTTATGAAGGGGAAAATATGCTAGTGATCCATCCGGACGAATGCATCGACTGTGGCGTGTGTGAACCGGAATGCCCGGTAGACGCGATTGTTGACGACACCGCTGACGGTCTTGAATACTGGCTTGATCTCAACGCCAAATATGCCGAGTTGTGGCCGAATATCACAGAGATCGGAACCGTGCCTGAAGACGCGGAAAAATGGACAGACGTGAAAGATAAAAAGGAGTTGTTTTCGGAGAAGCCCGGAGGAAGCTAAAAAGGATTACTCATCTATAAAGCGAGTTGAGTCCATGCAAACTTGGGCTCTTCACCGCGCTTATCCTGCAGAAATAAAACTCCGTCATTTTGTTCGACATCCTGACAGCGTTGCCTGCGCTGTGACGTAGTTCCACCTGAACTTTCTATCCCGTCGCAAACCTGACTGTGACTAAGAGAAGACTCACCCGGCGTTCCCGGCATACCTAAAGAATGAAACTGCAGTGGTCGAAGGTAACATATTGTTATATGTAGTTTGCCTATGCTCAAGTCGGTTCGAGTGAGCAACCGATAGATATACCAGGGACTGGTGTTTCTCTTCCTTATTTTTAAGTGAGAATGCATGGGCCACACCAAGTCGCAGTTCGAGCGTCTTCGATCAACACAGAATGAATTGCTGTACGGCGCGGTAAAATTTTCTGCAGTTGGATCAATCGTTGCGGCGTTTGTACTGATTGCGACATTCAAACCAATAGCTCAGAGTAATGCCTTATGGTGGGCGGCCTGTGTGTGTCTGGTGTACGGGATACGATGGGTGGACAGTATCCTTTATTTCCGTGATCCGGAAAGAGCTGAAAATGTCAGGCTGTGGCACATTCGTTTTGGTGTCGGGTCTATTGCGGCAGCGCTGGCCTGGTCATCCAGTCTATGGCTGGTCTTTCCAGGCGATCATGGCTATCAGGCGTTGCTCTTGCTGTCACTGGTGGGAGTGGCCAGCGGATCATTGGCGTCGCTTCCTTACGATAAACATCTGGCTCTGTTATTTCAGGGGATAATTTTCTGTGCGGTTGAGGTTCGGCTGCTGACCTCTGGTGATACGTTTGCGCTGGAAATGGCAGTCTTTTGTGCCTTTATCTTCAGTTTTCTAATGAGTTGTGGTAAGGAGGTAAGTAGAAATTATCAGCAGCTGGTTCAGCTGCGGCTGGACACCGAGCAACATAATTTATCTCTTATCAGAACGACAGAGCAAATAGCTCGAATGGGCTATTGGCAATGGGACTTGCACTCTGAAGAGTTAGAGTTGTCAGAGAATCTGAGTCTGATGTGCGGGTTCGACAAAAGACGAATACCCATTGATGAATGGATGTCGGTTGTTCACGCTGACGATGTTGGCAGACTCAAGCGAGTGCTGGCTGCCGGCCATGGATCTGAAAACGAGTCTGCAGTTGAATTTCGCATGGCCGGTGCCGGTGTCGGAATGTACAGAGACATGAATCAGATCACCAAGTATATGAGCGACTCTGACGGTACTTCCTTTTTACTGGGTACCGTACAAGACATCTCTGCACTGAAATCCGCCGAGCAGAAGATCTACAAAATGGCATTTTTCGATGAGCTTACCGGCTTGTCAAATCGAGGTCATTTTCACGAACAATTAAAAACGCAGGTCGCCCTGGCGCAAAGAGCATCTCAAAAGCTTGCCGTGGTCTATGTTGATCTCGATGACTTCAAGGGCGTCAATGACTCCTACGGTCATGAAGTAGGTGATAATTATCTGAGAATTTTTGCTGAATATATAAAATCATCAGTGCGGGCGACGGACATTACTGCGCGACTGGGAGGGGATGAATTTTGTGTTGTGTTGTACGGCGTAAGCGATCGCGAGGAAGTATCCAGGATAACGCAGTTGTGTCTGCAATTTACTGAGCAAACCGTTGAAATAGGCAATCATCGAATACAACCAAAACTAAGTGTGGGGATATCTGTTTACCCTGATGATGCTACAACAGTGGACGGGCTTATAAAAAATGCAGATATGGCAATGTATTCTGTTAAGCAGAATGGCAAGCACGGTTATCGATTTTTTGAGCCTGAAATGGTGTCTGAAGCCGTAGATCGAGTGAAACTCGAAGCGAGTCTGAGGCAGGCGATAGACAATAATCAGTTTGAGCTCTGGTATCAGCCCAAGGTGGCATTGGGTGACTACAAGCTGAGTGGTGTAGAGGCGTTGATCAGGTGGCGGCATCCGGAAAAGGGAATCATCTCGCCAGATGTTTTTATCTCCACCGCTGAACGTGTCGGGATGATTAATGAGATTGGTGACTGGGTACTAAAGACAGCGTGTCTGCAGCTGAAACAATGGCACAATGCCGGTTTCGATTTGCAAATGGCGATCAATATTTCGGGCGGACATTTCATAGAAGATGGGTTTACCGAAAAGGTGTTTGAGTCCATTTCTGTCAATCAACTTAATCCATCTGATATTGAGATTGAAATAACAGAGAGTATGTCCCGAGACCCGGAACAACACAGTCGCATTTGCCAGAAACTACGCAGCGCAGGTGTTCGTATTGCGATAGATGACTTTGGCACTGGCTATTCTTCGCTATCCGTGCTGGATAAACTGGAAGTAGACACTCTCAAGATCGATCGTTCATTTATTATGGGTTTACCTGACGACAAATCCTCGATCCTGCTGGTACAGGCGATAATGGAGTTGTCATTAGGGCTTGGTTACGATGTTGTTGCAGAAGGCGTTGAGACCGAAGCCCAGCTTGAGCATCTAAAGGCACTTAACTGCCCGTACATACAGGGTTACTTTTTTAGTAAACCGGTCATGGCTGAAGAAATACCGTTACTTCTGAATTCGGATTGGGAAGTGGATCAGGCCGCCTGACAGTGAGTCGCAATGTTTTGGCCTGTATCAATAAAACATGAGCCAGTTTATCCAGTGATGTGAGGAGCAAGCCCGGAAATACAGTATCGAATCCGGCGGCTTGTAAAAACTATAGATATGTCAAACGAATGTAAGTAGGATTGGCCGGTGGCCAGTGATGTCAAGCCCCTCGAAAGAGTAAGTGTAATGTTAGGGAGAAAATGATAGACAAATAAACCGGGGACACCTCATTGACGATAGCGAATCCGCTTTCAAACCGTACTGTGCCGAATCAAGATTCGGATCTGGAAAAAGCAGCCCGTCCGGGCGCAGCTGGCAGCGAAACTCAAAACTCTCCACAGCAGAATAGTAAAATCGGCATGCCTGACCGCGAATCGCCTGTCGCAGATGCCACCAGATTCACAGACTCGGAAGTTCGCCGCTTCATAGATAAGGAGAGTGTCAGGCGGCAGTCAAATAAGGTACTGCATGGTCATCCGTCACCCATGTACTGGCAGGAATTTGAACAGCCAGTCTCCAGCCTTCTCGATAAACGTCTGGAGTATTCGCAAGATAACGACTACGAAGTTAATCTCTACGTTGGCACCCCGTTTTGCCTGAAAACCAAACCCGCCAGATGTGGGTTTTGTTTATTTCCCAGTGAAGACTATACGGGTAACTCGGGCGTAGAGAGGTATCTTGGCTACCTTGAACAAGAATTTACTATGTACAAGCCGTACTACCAGAACGACAAGCTTTCCAGTATCTACTTTGGTGGTGGTACGCCGAATCTCTATCATGCCGAACACTACGGCAGGATAATGGGTTTTGTTGATAAGCTCTATGGTGGAGTCCCAGGCGACATTGAAATCACCCTGGAAGGTATACCCCAGCTATTTAATGAGGAAAAGCTACGTGCAATAAAAAGTGCCGGATTTAACCGGGTTAGCATGGGCGTGCAGCAGCTCAATGAGAATCTGGTTAAATACAGTGGCAGAAAACAGACTAACCAACAGGTATTCAGTGCCCTTGAGCATTGTCAAAAATTTGATCTGGTTTCAAGTATCGATCTCATCTATGGCTGGCCTGAACAAACCATGTCTGACATGCTCGAAGATTTGCGAGTAGCAGTTGAGGCCGGAGTTCATCATTTAACCCACTACGAATTAAACATTGCCGGTCGTAGCGACTTTGCCTCGAAGAAAAAACGCGCATTGTTACCTTCCATACAAACAAACATAGAAATGTATCATGTAGCGAATGATTTCCTGCGATCACAGGGTTTTGAGCAAGTCACTGTATATGACTGGCAGCGAAAACCGGCAGTGGATAAAAACCAGCGTCTCAATCGCTACGACTATGAACACAATATGCACAATTTTGTGCAACACGACAGCGGCGCGATTAATAAAACCCAACAGGTATGCGGGATTGGTTTTGCAGCCGTTAATTTCCACGTCAACAGTACCGATGATTCCGCTGAGAGCTGGATCTACATGAATCATACCTCATTGGAGGATTATGTAGCCAGGATGGAAAAAAAGGAGTTTCCGGTGGCGCGTGGATTTAAGTACAACCATCATGATGTCAAGCTGGCGTGGTTGTTTCAATCGATGCAGACCATGAAGATAAATCATCTGGACTACCGTCAGATATTCAACGAAAATCTGCTTGATGAATATAGTGCGGTGTGGTCTGAACTAGATAGTCGCGGCTGGATCTCGACAAATGAAACCGACATTGTGTTTGAGGGTGACGGCCAATATTATATTCCGATGTTGCAGTCGCTAATTGCAAGCAAACGCCTGACGCAGATTCGATCCGGACGCAAGCAGGGTTTGGATTCAATAGCAGTGGTTGTGGATTAACACCGTTTGCCTCCGCTATGCAACTATAGCTCCCATAGCACGCGCTAAGACTTCGGGTTGTTAATGTAAATTGCAAAAGCATTTCATCACTAATGAGTCAGGTACTCGTCTGTGCCTGCATCAACTGGAGGCGACAGGCAAGTGTGTCGGGACTGTGGTTCTGGCCCATGGTATGTTCTCCAATTACAGAGTGTGCAGAGGTTTGGCTAAATATCTGACCTCGTTGAGTTTTGAATGCTGGCTGGTTGATTTTCAGGGTCATGGTGCCAGTGACAAACCACAGGTCGAACCGGACTTTGAATCCATGAGTCTGCAAGACACCGCAGCAATACTGGCGTTTATGAAACAACACCAAAGCGGACCGCTCTGGTGGGTCGGGCACAGTGGTGGCGGTTTGTCGATTTTAATGTATTTGTCACGCCACGCTGACCGACAGTCCGACCTGGCAGGTATTGTGACGATCGCAAGCCAGGCAACTGATGCAGGCTACAGTTTTACCCGTCGATCGCTGCTAAAACTATCAAGCGTTGTAATTTCGCTGTTGGGTGTAGCCCCTGGTCGGCTATTGGGGCTGGGGCCGGAAAACGAATTCGCACGGGTTATGCTGCAATGGATTGACTGGAGTCTGGCCGGGTCGTGGACAGGCAAAGACAGATTCGACTATCTCCAGCAACTTTCGACGGTTAACTTGCCGATATTGTCACTGGCAGCACATGCCGATAAATTTATCGCACCCGTTTCAGGATGCAATAGAATTTATCGTAGGGTAGGGTCTGCTGATAAAACGTTTATTGTCTTCGGCAAGAAAAACGGTTACCTGGAAGACTATACACATGCTCGTGTGGTGAGCTCGCGCAATGCCTCTGTCGATGTATGGCCGGTGATAGCGCAGTGGTTAGTGCAGCGCTAAAGGTCGGAGATGGTAGATTTGTGCATGTAGCCGTGGGGTGCTGCTCGATTGATCGCTATAATCTCGTACCATTCGCCGCTGCTGCCAACGATCTCTACCGGTGTGCCTTTGGCAAGGGATGTGATTATGCCGCCAGTCATGTCCGGAATCGTTCTGATAATGCTCCACTGTTTTTGCACCTGCGGTTGTGGTGTAAACGTATCGACGATACGAACAATTTCCTCATCGTTGTTGGTCAGCGAGGTTTCGTTATGAGCAGCAAACGATATTGATTGTGCGGGTGTAGTCTCATTTAGCGTCGGGATTTCCGAGGCTGCTGCTGGTATCTCTTGCACGCTGATGGTTTGTTTGGCGATGTTGGCAATTTCAGCCCGGGAGGCAGCGCGTGACGCTTTTATGCAATCGCTTATAGATGTGCAGCCGTGAAGATCTGCAAGGTTGAACACCGACTGAGGTGTCTGTCTGCCCTGATACGACTCCAGTTGCACAATTTCCCGGGCAGACATGTCTGGCTGACTTGAGCTAATGATTGCCCCGACCAGCCCCAGAAACACAACTGTACAGGCAGTGACAAGGAGGATTTTTGGCAGATGTGAGGAATGAGCGTGGTGGCGTGCGTCGGCTAAATCATCATAGTACACCTGAATGCCATCAGCCTGGAATTGATCAGTGTTGGCAGAGATACCGTAGTCCGAAACCTCGCAGGCCTCGTAATTTTCATAACTATCAGTGGCATACGTATCATCGTAGTAATCAGAAGAATAGCCGGATTGGTCCTGAATTTGCCCGAATGAGGCCGTGTTTTCCGGCCCGTCATACGAGTAGTGAGGTTCCCGATCAACGCTATTGGAATATTCCTCTCCGCCTATATCGTAGTCGTTGCTATCACGGTAATATTCGTTAGTTGGTGAGTCACTCCAGGCAGAGTGCTGGTGATTTTGCTTGGTCATGTAAATATCCGCAATCTTTACCCCGACGCACC
>CAKZVB010000131.1 GCA_937922015.1 uncultured Granulosicoccaceae bacterium | reverse complement strand
TGGGGGGGAATGTTCTTTATTGGATGTAAGTGGATGCCCAAAAAGAAAACCAGCAAAAAAAACAGCTGCTCAGCCCAAAGCAAAACCCCGCGAAATGTGTGCATTTCGCCAAATTAGATTCATTCACGTTACAAATAGGTAGTAACTAGTTTAACAAAGCCATCTTGCTGTCTGTTTTCATTGCAGTTTTTCATTTGCTACCGTATAAATGTCGGGTGGAATGAGGTCTTTCGCGCGGCTTCATTTCTTTACAGGCATTATCACGGGTTCCGCAAAACTCACAATTCGCTCTGATGACTCGCTCATCAGTCGTGGCGACTCTTCGGGTCGCCGGGTTTGGAATCGTTGGTAGCCAACTAGCACATTGATCTGAAAGGCTGATTATGAATTACACAAAATTGCGCACCGCTGTTTGCGCCGGATCGCTGCTCACCCTGGGTGGTTGCGGCATATTAGAAACTGTTGACGTGCAGGACATCCGTTTCGATTCCAACACATATATTGTTCAACCAGGTGACACCGTCCAATCGGTTGCCAGTCGTTACAATCTTGATCCCAATGCTCTGGCTTCTGCTAATTCACTGGATTCCTCTCGACTGATTCCCGGTCAGCGACTTTTGCTGGTGCGTGATGGCGACTTCGGCAGTCAGGTCCTGGCCAGTGGTCGAACTGCGCCTGATGCCAGTCAGGTGATCATGGTACCGGCCGCCGGACAGACGGTTCCGATGACGCCGGTTCTCACTGAGCCTATGCCTGCAGAGGGTACAGTGGTTGCGGTTGCTCCGAGAGAGCAGGTGGTCGCTGTCCACGAACCTTCTACCGATGATTTGCTCGATGACAGCTCGCCATTGTTTGTGTCTGATTTGCCTGCTGTGCCAGGCGGCTTGCCTGCGCTTCCAGCCGCGCCGGGTAGCCTGCCCAGGCTTCCTGCGGCGTCGGATAGCATGGTGATCAATGATGTAAGGGTTGATCAAGTGCCCGTTGGCAATGATCAAATTGCCAGGCCGGAAGGCATAGAGACTGTGGTTCAGGATGTTCCATCCGGCACAGTGCTGGCGGAAAACGGATCGATTCCGGTTGCCGGCAGTGTTCCAATCAATGATGACATCAGCGCTAATTCTCCCGTCAAGCGAGTGACTGTAAATACCAGAGCAGATGGCTGGAACTGGCCTGCTCTTGGTCAGATCACACGTGATTTTGATTTAAGAGAGATAAACCGACAAGGACTCGACATTGATGCGGGCCCTGGTGCTGGAGTTCAGGCGGCCGCTGATGGTGAGGTTGTCTACAGCGGAAGAGATCTGGCGAGCTATGGAAATTTGGTAATACTGCGCCATGAAGATAACTTTCTCAGTGCGTATTCGAAAGTAAGTGACATTTTTGTTAAGGAAAATCAAAAGGTTAAGGCCGGTGATCTGATTGCTGTTGTGGGTGATGCACAGGCTGACAGCACTGAGCTTCATTTCGAAATCCGCCGAAATGGAGAGCCGGTTAATCCGGTTGATTACCTACCAGCGCTATAAAACTAACACCTGAACCCGTACTTGGCACGGTTGTTGCGAAGTACTAAACCGAAGCTGTTTTGCGCGCCACAGTGTTGGCGCGACCGGTTTAGAGGGTGTGACGGTGAGATTCAGCTTCGCAAAATATAAAAAAAATAATATAACAATTTGCGGAGATATAAAGATGGGCCAGAGTCAGTTAGCAGAGTGGGATTCCAGTGAGAGCGAAGAGCGTGTAAGCGCTGCGACTTCGCGAGAAGACATTGTCGATGAGGTGAACGACGATGATGTTGAAGATCTGGATGAAGAAAACGATGAAGAAACGTTCGCCGCACAACTAAGCCGTACTAAAGCTCAGTCACCAAGCAATAAGGCGCGTGCAAAAGATATGGACGCCACACGTCTTTATCTTAAAGAGATCGAGCATTCGCCGCTGTTAACAGCAGATGAAGAAAAATCTTACACTCGACTTGCGCAAAAAGGCGACGAGAAAGCCCGCGCAAAAATGATCGAGTGCAATTTGCGTTTAGTTGTGAAGATCGCCAGACGCTATTTAAATAGAGGTTTGACGCTTCTTGATCTAATTGAAGAGGGCAATCTGGGTCTTATTCATTCGGTTGAAAAATTTGATCCGGAGCGCGGTTTTCGCTTCTCGACTTACGCTACCTGGTGGATTCGTCAGACTATCGAACGTGCTTTGATGAACCAGACTCGAACCATTCGTCTGCCAATTCATGTTGTTAAAGAGATGAATGTCTACTTAAAAGCCGAGCGACGTCTGCAACAGCAAATGGATCACGAACCTACGGTAGAAGATATTGCCGCTGAGTGTGAAAAGCCGGTTGCTGACGTAAAGCGACTGCTGGGTTTACGTGATCGGGTATCTTCTGTTGATGTGGCGATGGGCCCGGATGGTGATCGACCACTGCTGGATATCATCCCTGACGACAACAACCCGGATCCTGCTCACAAGCTTCAGGATGACAACGTTCACAAGCAGATCAACAACTGGTTGATGAAGCTTGAAAGCAAACATCGCGAAGTGGTGGTGCGTCGGTTTGGTCTGCACGGCTATGAGCGAACTACCCTTGAAGATGTCGGTAAAGAGCTTGGAGTTACGCGCGAGCGTGTACGCCAGATACAAATGGAAGCGCTGAAAAAGCTTCGCCGCATACTTGAAGGTTCAGGATTTAACTGGGAAGCGTTGCTGGAAGGGCATTAGTGGGCTGAGTCTATTGCACAGCAATAACATAGTAGTGAATCGCCATTTTTCTGGCATTTCAGGTCAGTATTTTGACTCCATGTGGTGGCTTATTGTCGCTAAAAAAGATTGGTGATCGTCGCAACACGACGATCACTCACTCTGGTCACTATAGAGTCAGGTGGTGCAGCTGACCAGATTCTCCTAAGCGGCGTGCTTGCCATCCTTCGTATCCAGATGGGGGTCGTTCTCCGCCTCTTCACTTTCCTTCACCATTGACTCAAGCGTTTCGGTATCGTTGTCGTCCGCGGCGCCATCAAGTGTGCCCAGTACTGGTAGCGGGTCTATAACGCGCCATGCGGGAAGAGAGCTCATTACGCTGGCGATAATCGTCCCGCTTCGCAGTAACCAGAAGATGTACCCCACTGAAAGTCCGGACGCCACGGTTGTGGTTGTGCCTAGAACCTGAAAT
Organism: uncultured Granulosicoccaceae bacterium; assembly: GCA_937922015.1. Taxonomy (GTDB): domain Bacteria; phylum Pseudomonadota; class Gammaproteobacteria; order Granulosicoccales; family Granulosicoccaceae. The sequence goes on along the minus strand of CAKZVB010000131.1, from coordinate 10,040 downwards.
TCCTGTTTTGATGTTTCGGTCATTGTCCTCTTGCTGCTGTCCATTTGATTGGCTAGCTTGGACATCGTCACCGCGGCAATTTCGTTCTCTCTTTCCTGTTGAGCCGTAATGAGACCAGGTAGATTGATAACAGCAGACTCCGAAGGCTGACTTACTGCTTTGTTTGTTGGTGTATGAATTAATTCGATATCCAGAATTTCGAAGTTGCCGGGTGGAATTTCCAGCGGCGGTGGCAATGCTGTCTCAACTGCAGCGAGCTCTTTCTGTTGTTGAAACGCTTGTGGTAGTTCCTCGGTAAGTGCTGCTTCAGTGCTTTGTTCGAGTTCGGGCTCTGCTTCTGGCGTTACCGGTGCCGGTTCGTCGACCACAGTAGCGGACGTTTGAATGTCGGCGGGCAGGGCGGCTGCGAATTCTGGTTGCAGGGCTATTTCAACAATCGTTGTGGCTGAGAGCTCGCCATCCGTTGCCACTACCTTAACTGTGAATGAGGTGACATCAGGACCGGGATCTTCAATTATAAACTCCTGAGTTGTCTCGTTGAAAGTAATCCATTCTGGCAGTTCACCGTCTTCTATGGTGGTGGCCCTGTACTCAAGGTTGTCGCCGTCTTCATCGGTGAAAGTTTGACCGGGAAGGGCAACAGAAAAAGGCGCGATACCGCCTAGAGGCGTAGCGGTGGCGGCGGCCTCGGGTGCTTCATTGACGTTTTGAATTTCAAGAATTACATCCTGTGTGATCATGGCGCCGTTGTTGTCGACTGCGGTAAGCGTCACGGGTAATCTTGGTGTCGCCTCAAAATCCAGGGTTATTCCCGGCTTTAGTTTTAGTTGTCCTTCCTCGATCATGAAGCGATCGTCGTCAACTTGAATAGTTAGCGTGTCGCTGGTGTCTGGATCGTTAGCAGAAATGTCTCCCGCTATCGCATCCGGTGAGTTTTCATTTAACAGCAGCGATGCAAATTCGATGCTCGAAGGAGCATCGTTAACCGCGGCGACATTAAAGGAAAGGGTAGCGGCCTCTGACGTAGCAACCACCGGGGTAGCTGAGTCTTGTACCCGGAAACTTACCATGGTGTGGTCATTGCCATTCGAGTTCAATGATGGTTTGAAGATCAGTTGTCCACTATCGATAAGTTCACTTTCAATTCTTTGTCCTTCAATTACCTGTGTCCCTGCAACTTCAAGGATCCCGTGGCCTGTTACTGACTCTATAATGACCGCAGACATGGTGTCGCTAGTGTCAATATCATCGAACGCAAAGTGGTCAGTGGTCAGTGTATAGGGGGTGTCTTCGAAGGCGTCGTTGATTGTTGCGTTATGCGTTGTCGGCTGGTCGTTAACGGGCGTGATGTTAAGCGAGATAGTAGCCAGTGTACTGGTTTTATCAGCGCCGACAACGGCACTGTCGTTGTGCATCCGAAAGTCTATCTGTGCAGCGGCCAGGCCGTTTATTGAAGGGGCAGGTAAGTATTTAAGCTTACCGCTGGAAATATCAGATACAGGAATAAGCTGTCCCGCAACAACTTCAACTTCGCTGCCATCGGCGCTTTGATAACTCAATGTACCGGTTTGTGTTGTCGGCAGTGATTCGATCAGAATGTGATTGAAATTGATTAGTTGGTCAGAGTTTTGGTAGCCAAAGTCTGTCTCCATGAAAGTATAGGGTGTGTCTTCGGCGGTTGTCACGCTGCCGTCGATAGCCTCTACAACTACTTCTGTGACATTGAAGGTGAGTGTATTGCTTATACTGGCAGTATCGTTGCCGCCGTTTGAAGTGCCGCCATTGTCTGTGACTCTGAATTCCAGTGTGGCGTAGTCAGTGCCATTGGTGGATTGTTCTGAATGATAACGCAATGCCCCGGCTGTGATGTCGGCGACTGCCACAGTGGCAGTGCTAAGCACTGGCGCGTCATGAAGTGTTACATAACCACGTGAAGGTGGTTCAATTATTACAGAGTGAAACTGATGTTGATCGGCGGCATCATTGAAGCCGAAATCGGTGGGGGCAAACACGCGAGGTTGGTTTTCAACCGAATAGAGCTGTCGGTCTGCCCCGCCGGGGGCATCATTGACCGCGGATACATCGATGACCATTGTGTATTGACCTGATTCGGCAACGCCGCCCAGGTGGGTTCCGCCGTCGTCTACCAGTGCAAAGGTGAATTCTGTATAGGCAATACCGTGTTTGTCCACTGGAGGGTCATAGCGCAGAAGTCCGTCGGCTATAGCCTCCCGGGAAATATAGTCTTCAGCAGTGACAGCAATGCCATTGAGAGTCAGGCTTCCTTTATCCGGTATTGAAGTGACCTTTAATTGGAAAAATGCGTGGTTCTCAGAATCGGTGAAATTAAAGTTTTCGGGTATAAACGTCAGTGTATTATCTTCCCTGACTTCAACGCGGCTGTCTGCGCCGACGGGAGGGTCGTTGACCTCGTTTATATTAAAAGTAATCTGGTTTGCTGTGGCATCAGTGTTCTTGCCGTTGTTTTCTGTTCCACCTGTATCGGCTACATTGAATTTCCATCTGGCGTAGTTGTCACCGTTTTCATTGCTTGTGGCATTAAATACCAGTCGTCCCTGATTTATATCAGCAATATCTATTCTTTGAAGTTCAGAGACTTCGATATTGTCGAGTGTCAGGGTACCTTGCGTGGGCACGGTGCGAATTATAATATGGCTGAAGCCGTGATTTTCTGAAGCGTCTGTGAAATTGAAATCAGAGGCATGAAATGTATATGGGCTATCTTCCAGCCAGTTGATGAGTTTATCAGCACCTGCCGGTGCGTCGTTTACACTCAGCACATTTATTTCACGGCGAACCTCATTAGAATTGTTTTGTCCGTCGTTTAAAATTAAAGACAGGAGTCTTGGGGCTGTGTCGGGATTATCACTGGTATTCTTATACTGGATGCTCTGGATGGCGGCTTGGTAGTTTGCGACAGAACTGGTGCCGGTCAGAGTTAACACACCTGACTCAAACCGGCCGGTGATACCATTTTGATCTGTAAATGTGATGAAATCTTCCCCATCAGTGTAGTTTGTGCTGATGGTGATCTTCGCTGAAACTAATTCGGCGTGATCAGGGTCTGTGAGTGTCGTGGCACTTGTAAAGGGTACGCCTGCGCCGTTCTCTGTATAGGTCGCGGCAAAATTTTCCATGTCTGTTGCAATTGGAGCGTCATTAACAGGGGTTATATTAACCGTACGGCTGCTGATGCTGGAATTCAGTTCGCCATCGTTGACTGTGACAGAAATTGTCTTTGAGAGAACCGCAGGGTCATCGCTGTTGTTCTCGTACTCAATGCTTCGAATAGCCGTTTGATAATTCGTGATAGAGCTGGTGCCGGTGAGGGTTAGCACGCCTGAGTTGAACACACCACTAATCCCGTTCCGGTCGGTGAAGGTGAGGAAGTCTTCACCGTCAATATAGTTAGTACTGATGCTGATTGTCGCAGACGCGAGGTCAGCAGTGTCTGGATCAGTCAGGGTGATGGTATTTGTCAGGGGGGATTTGCCGCTGTTTTCGGTGTAGGATAGATCGCTCGCTTCAATGTTTTCGAGAATAGGTGCATCTTTCACCGGTAGGATAGTGATCCCGCGGAAAACGGTGGCAGAATCAAGTGCTCCGTCGCTTATAGTGACGGAAATTGATCTGGTAGCAGGGTCGGGGTTATCACTGCTGTTGTTATATTCGATGCTACGTATCGCTGCCTGGTAATCTGCAATCGAACTTTCACCATCCAGCGTTAATGTGCCGGTTGCTGTTTCAAAAGAGCCGATAATTCCGTTTTGATCAGCGAGGCTCAGATAGTCTTCGCCTGCAGCGTACCCGGAATTAATCCTTATTTCTGCTGAGGTCAGTTCAGCGGTATCCACATCGCCGAGGGTTAAGGTGTTGGTAATGCTTTTTTCGCCTTCATTCTCAGTGTAAATGAGGTTTGTGGCTTCAATTAAATCAATAGTCGGAGAATCGTTAATGGGCGTGACATTAAAAACCCGCTGCGATTCAATACTATGTGCTCCGTCAGCTAGCTGAAAGGTTACCGTTCTATTTTGTGAGTTCGGGCTGTCACTGTTATTTTCGTAGCTTACTGTCCGCAAGGCATTTTGGAATGTGTTAACTGTATCCGGACCGGTCAGGGTCAATGTGCCTGTCGTTTCATTCCAGATACCGTTTATGTTTCCAGTCGGCGTAAAAGACAGCTTATCCTGTTGAGGAATATATCCGTCAGTGATCCTGATTGTTGCGCCGTTTAATTGCCCCGTGTCGATGTCAGTTAGAATCAGGTTGGGGGAAATGAGTGCAGGTTCCTGATTTTCTATGAAGCTCAGGGTGGCAGTGTCGGTGATTAAAACGGGTTCATCGTTAACTGGTGTAATATCGATGTTGATTTTACCAAGTTCAATGTCATTGCCCGCGAGATTTCCTTTTCCAGTGTTGCCATTATCGGTGATCGACACGGTTAGCAAATCCTGGTCGTTGCCTTCGGTGTTGTCGATGCTATGCACATAAGACAAATTTTCCGGATCATCCAGAAAGGAGTTCAGGTTTGATATTGAGCCGGTAAGTTTTAACGCTGAGACACTGCTGTCGACGGTTATTCCCGGGTGACCTGCAGCACTGAGTATTCCGTGCTCGGTGTGCAATGACAGCGTGGCATCAGCAGTGTTATCGACATCAGCAAGGTTGATTGACGAGAGGTTAAGGTAAGTAGGAACGTCCTCAACCACTATGAGATCCACCGGCAGGGATCCGTCGTTTGTCGGATCATCGTTTACTGCGTCTATGGTTATGTGTACCGTTTCCAGAGTCTCTGTGGTACCACCGCCGCTGCCGGAATTGCCCAGATCGTTGACACTAATGGTTATCGTGTCTGATCCGTTGAAGTGCGGGTCTGGATGGGAATAGACAAGATTGTTTGCGGTGTCCAGGTAGCTGTTGATACTGTCCAGCGACCCTTGCAGTGTGATTGCGGTGGCATTTCCGCCGATGGTCACGCCATCGGCACCGGCAGCAGTTAACCCGCCACCAGTGGAGGTGCTAAGGGTAATCAATAGATCCTGGTTGGCGCTGTCCGGGTCATTTATTTCCAGCGCGGATAGATCTAGCGCTTGGGGGATGTCTTCATCAAGCTGTTGAACGGGAGGTGAAGATCCAATGTTGGTTGGACTGTCATTAATCTGTTCAATTGAAACGATACCGGTTTCAGTGGCGAAGCCGCCATCACCATCATCGACTGTGATACTGAAATTGCTGGTCGCCTGCGGATTTTCACTGGTGTTGTAGAATCTGATCGCGTTAATAATCGCCTGGGCGCTGGTTTGATCAGCAGTGTTGTTCAGGTTGATAGTTAACGAAGAGGAACCACCGTCCTCAGTAAAGGTAGCAACCGGATTGCCGTCGATGAGAACATTGGCGCCGTTTGTGGTGATATTCCCGGTTGTATCGAATTGCAGTTGGTTTGAGGCGGACTGGGACAGTGCGATAGTAATGCTGCCACCACCGTAATTATTGATGTCGACATCGGTCAAAGAGGCGTTTGGCATAAGCAACACCGGCGTGCCGTTTTCTATGTACCGGGGTGTGTCGTTCAGCGTTAGCAGTGGTGCATCGTTAGTCGGTGTAACCTCTATAGGCATGGTGTATTTCACCGTGCCCGAATTTATGATGAAATCAAATGTTGAATAAGGATTCCCTGACTCATCCGGTATTGGACTAAAAACAAGGTTTTCAATGTCAGTGAACGGGATAACATCGTTTATAGCAATACTGTTGTTGGCATATTCCAGGGTGCCGTCGGACGGCAGAGAGTCGATGGTAATCGACTGCAACTCGCTGCCGGACAAGCCGGTAAAGTTGAAATCCGATGCCTTAAATGTATAGGGCGTGTCCTCTGTAGTAGAGACGTTGCCATTTGTGGCCAGATATATGTCGACAACAGCATTCGATGTCGCCACGCCACCGATCAGAGTGCCATCCCCGTCGTTTAGTTGAAGCTCTACCGTTCGTTTGCCCGGGTTTAAGGCAGTGGATGAGAATTCCAGCGCGTGTATTAGTTGGGCTGCACGATCTGATGTTGCACCCTCACTGAAGAGAATGCTATAGCCACCTGGCGGTTTGTTCTGTAGTTGTCCCACCAATACATCGTCTATACGAACCTCGGAGCCATCGCTGTGGCCGTTTGACAGGGCCACAGTGCTGTCAGTATTAAAGGTAAGAAGATCATCTGCAAGGAAGTTGGTGGTTGAGATCGTCAGTGATCCACCGTCGAAATTGACTGGCATGTCACGATCAATAATGACTGTGGTCTGATTGACGTCCAGCGCATAATTCGCAGCGCTGTTGTTAAAAGCGTAGATTGATGTGCCGTCCAGGTTGATAATCCCGGGAGGATCGTTGACGGCATTAATGGTTACTGACGTATTGCCGGTTGCGATTTGTGCCGCACCGCTTCCCTGGGCGTCGGCATCATTGTTGTCATTAAAGATCCAGTCAATCTGCAGGCTGCTGGAAGGGGTTGGTGGTGCCTCGCTGGCGTGGCTGTAGGCGATGTTTTGTATGACCCCATTGACCAGATTGTTGGTCGCCGAACTGTTGAAAGTCAGTTCCAGCACGCCATTGGAATTACTGGTGACGGTGCCAATGTTGTTGCTGTTATAAGTTAATGCTGCTCCTTCGATCAGAGGTAGCAGCACAGCAGGTGAGGCGGACAGGAATATGTCATCCGGGTCAGGGCCGCCATTGCGACTAAGGGTAAGCGTTGCAAGATTAAAGTCGTTGGCATATGTCAGTTCTTCATCAGTGATGATAGCGTCACTGTCCAGCGCTGGAGTAGCGTTTCCTTCAGCTATGGTGTGTGAATCATCAAGACCGGTGAAAAATGGTTGGTCATTAATAGCCTTGATAGTTACTGTGGTGTAGCCAGTTACGGTTGAATTGCCACCGTTGCCTTGCACACCGCTATTGCCGTCGTCGAATAACCAGTCTATTTGTACGATACTGGTCGGTGCGGCCAATGTCGCATCAGTCGTACTGAAAGCTATTGACTGAAGTACGTGATTCACCACACCGATAGAGTCGCCAGCGTTTAATTCGTTGCTGGCATTGCCGTTGAAAGTCAACCCCAGCACACCACCGGAATTAGTGGTGACTGTGCCAATTTGTATAGAGTTGTAGAGTAGTGGTTGTCCCTCAATAAGATCCTGTTGAAAATTACCGTCGGTGTCAATAGACTGCAGCAGACTGCCATCGATGGCTGCATAGAAATCATCAGAATTTGGTCCGCTGTTGCGTTGTAGTGTTAGAGTCGCACCGCTAAAATTATCGTTGGCGCTGAGTTCCGGATCGAAGACTCTGGCGTCAGCGTCTAGCGTTACAGGGGGATTTCCTTCTATAAAAGTAGCGTTATCATCGAGGTTTAAAAAGGAAGGTTGGTCGTTTTCTGCGGTTACCTGTATTTTCTGATCTACTGAATTGGACTCATATCTGCCGTCATTAACCACCAGCGAAATAGTTCGTAGTGAAGTCTCTGGATTGTCGCTTGTATTTTGGTAAGTGACGCTGCTGATAGCAGTGTGATAGTCAGCGATTAGATGAGTATTGGTTACCGCATTGTTGCTGCTTAGTGTCAACGTTCCCGCATCATTATCCCAGGTTCCGGTAATTCCCGTGCTGGTGTCTGTCAGAGTCAGTGTTTCATATGATTGGTAGTCCGAAATTCTGAGAACAGCGGAGGCCAAATGGGTATTATCTGCATCTGAGATGACCAGCGACCCCGGGTTCAGAATAGCTTTTGGGGGCTGGTTTTCCTGGTAGGGAGTGACGTTAACAGCAGGTAGTGTCACCTCCGGGCGGGCGTTATACACTTCAATATCAAATCTTTCAGGCGGCGAGGTAGTGACGCCGTCACTGACGTGAAAGATCATACTATCTGATGTATTAGTATCAGAACCAGTAAACACATAGCTGATAAGTCCGTCGTTTATATCTTGCTGTGTGAAAGTGGTTGTTGTTGAGCCTGAAAGAAGCAGGTCGCCATGCATAGGAGCGTTTGTAATTGTGTATACAAGTTGGTCGGGGGTGTCGCTAGTATTTTGATCAACGAAATTGAGATGACTTTGCGATATTCCCTTTGTAATTGCAGAGCCCAGTATAAGTATATTATTGTTTACCAGAACAGGACTGCTATTCACTTCGGTCAGCGTGCCAGTCTCAATGTCATTTATTTTAATACCTGATTGGAAGAGAACAATATCTGTTTCCGATGGGTGGTTATAAAAATTTATCTGATTACCGCTTTTATCAGTGCCATATATGGTATTTGTAGGGGCGAAGTAACTTCCATTTTCCCATTCTACATTGTTAAAATTAACGAGCTCATTGTCATCGCCATCGTAGAGGATGCCTGCATAGGAAAAATAGTGCTGGGTGCCATCCGGGTTAAGTGTTAATCCGGTGGGAATATATGGCCAGGTCTTGTTTGGTGAAGGCAGGGTTGAGTTGTCTGTGCTATCAATGCTGTGAATACCGGCGTTAGTGATGTCTGTATCAGACCAGTAAATAATTTCGTTAACCGGATCGTAGTCAACGTCATCCGGGCGCACAATTTTGTCTCCCACAGACCCTGAGTTGTCGCCTTCTTTTATGGGCAGATTGATTTTTGTTTTGTCAAAATTGAAGGCATCTATGCCGCTGAGCCCGCCGCCATTAAACTGTGTTGCATTGCGAGTGACGTAAAGCAACTGGTTATCAACATCAAGCGCTATTCCACGGGGCCACTGCAAATCATTGGCGAAGGTGTCGATGTTTTGCCCATCCAGATCAGCTGAATATATTTTGCCGTAACCAGCAAAGGCAGATTCCACCCAATATATCCGTGCGTTTTTTTCATCAATTTCTATATCCAGCACATCCTGGTTAGTGTTTATGATCGGACCCGAGGTTCCTGTCTTGTAAATTTTATTGTTGGTGTTGTCGGCGATATACGCAATGCCACGATGGTTATTATTTTGTTGATATTCGTAGGCCCCGATGTCTGCGATTTGATTGCGGACAGCACCTGTGCCGTCGATTGTCGGGACATCGCCTTTAGTGGCCGGGCCAGCGTTAATGGCCGGACTATCGCTCAGGAGTTTATAAATATCTGTGAAACCGCCGGCATTTGACAGGTCTGGTTCAAGGCGGGGTACTGCACTCGAATCAGTAGAGCTGGGGCTTGGCATCGTAGAGTCGGTTAGATTGTAGCCAAGCGAATTCACCCCGGAATCCAGATCATCTCCTGAGTTATCTGAGCTGCTGTTGTAGTAGATGATGTTGCCTTTAATCTCTACTGTAGCGTCACTGGCAGCATTGAATGCGCTGAAGTCTTCCGCTACGTTGTGCACAATTGTCGACAGAGTAACTTCGGTGTACCCGAATCTGGTGTGTACGGCGCCTCCATCGTCATTTGCTTCGTTATGAGTGAGGGTAGTGTTATAGATGTGTGCGGTGGCCTGGTTGTTGATGGCGCCACCATTGTCGTCCGCGTGGTTCGCTTGCAGCAGACTGCCATAAATTTTGGTGTTTCCAAGGTTTGAAATTGCACCACCGTCATCTTCTGCAGTATTGTGATGAAACCACGAATCAAATACATCCAGTGGACCGAGGTTCTGGATTGCGCCGCCATCTAAGCCTGTGTTGTGTGATAGTTCGGTGCGGTTAATGGTGGTGGTGCCTTCGGTGTGAATAGCACCCCCGTGATAGCGCCCGCCAGAATCGCCAGTGCTATTTTGTCTGATGATCGAATCGTTAATATCTAAAGTGGTCAGACTAGAGGCGTGGATCCCCCCGCCAGTGTTCGCGGTGGAGGTATTGGAGTTAAGATTTGTGTTGTTCAGGGTCAGATGTGAATTGTCAACATATATTCCGCCACCTGATTCATCCGTTTCACCGTTTTGAATGGTTATGTGCTCAATGGTGGTGTTACTGTTAATGACGCTGAAAACACGATCCAATTTATTGGCATCAATAATAGTGTCTGCACTATCGTAAGTTCCGCCGCG
>CAKZVB010000130.1 GCA_937922015.1 uncultured Granulosicoccaceae bacterium | reverse complement strand
CTGCCAGGTGTGAATCGGTGACGACTTCTTTTTCACTTACGTCAAACTTGCGCAGGCCGGTGACAATCATCGGCCAGGAGCCCGCCAGCGCTGATACTTCCGAACGACAAGGCTCGCTTCTCATCATTCCAAGCATCGCCTGAGCCTGCGGCTCTGACAACAGAGCGGCTAATTCTTTTGCCGTTGCAGATTCGGAATCAGTTAGTGTTGCTGCGATTTGCTCGATATCAATGAAACCGGCAAACTCATCACCATAGGCCCACTTTTTTCGTAAATCTTTAAGCTTGCCCGAATCAACGATTGATTTCGACGGTTTATTTATTCCTACCAATGAGTCTATGAGACTCTCATCTGCAATATCTGTGAAGATTAAACTTATTATTATATCCCGGCCGTCATTGGCGACCAGCAGTCCCTTTTTTGAGTCCAGCTGTTCAGCGGCTTCAGGCTGCTCAACAGCAGAATCTTCAGCAGCCGTTTCTTCGTTGTCTTCATTGTATTGCCCGGCAAGCGCAGATATTTCATTAGCCGGATAGAAACGTATTGATACGTCCCCTCTCTTTGACGCTACCGCTGTTATGTCATTTTCCTTTTCCAGAGCTATCAGCGAAGCTTCAAATTTGGCGTGATCTTTCAGGGACAGACGCATTACCGGTTGCAAACCAACCGTATACATACTCATCTGAATTTGATCATCAATTCCCCACTTTGCCATGTGTTCAGACATGTTTTTAATCAAAGACATGTACTGCTCGAACGCCTCGGCGTTTTCTTCACTACCAGCCATTTTCGGCGTCAGATTAAAATCGGGTACGATCGCAAACATGTGCTCAGCAGGAATGCTTCGACCAGTGCCATAATAAAAAAGCGCATCCGCAGGAACATATTGCTCCTGATCGTTGGCGTTCACCTGAGCACTGACACCCACCAACACAGTTAATGCAGCAGCCTTTAGTGCGAAAAACTGACCGAATCCGGCTCTTTTAGACATCTGGGAACTCTCCTGGGAAAAGCAAATTTGCAACGACAGCCAATTCCGTCAAAAGACCGGCCGCAACTCGATTACTTACCATGGTATTGAAGTACACAATAAAACGCCACTAACGACGAACCTGGCTGTGCCGGATCGCAAGACCGCAATACGTCAAAGACTCTGATTTCAAAACAGTTCTCACATCATTTCATCGGGACAATGTTTGTAAACCACCGACTTTTCACCCGGAATACAAGTTGATCGTAAACGGACACCTCCGATGCCAAAAATCCACGTCGAGCGATCAATCTCAATCGCCGCACCGGCAGAACGTGTAAAACAGCTGACCACAGATTTCAACGAGTGGCCTGCCTGGCCCCCGTGGCTGTGCATGGAGCCGGAGGCCAAAGTAGAAGTGTACGGCACTCCCGGACAAACAGACCATGGCTATCGCTGGACCGGCCAGCTGGTTGGCGAGGGAGAAATGCAAACAAGCTCCATTGCCAATGGCGTGCAGGAACTGGATCTGACATTTATAAAACCGTTCCGCTCAAAAGCCAGGGTAATGCTCCAAGTAGAACCCGGCAACAACGACGACACCACCAATGTCACCTGGCACATGCACAGCTCATTGCCGTTCTTCATGTTTTTCCTGACCCGCACCATGACATCGATGATCGGTATGGACTACGAGCGTGGCCTGAGAATGCTAAAGGAATACGCCGAGACCGGCAATGTAGACTCCAGCACCGAAGTGGCAGGGATTGTCCGGCTGCCGTCAATTCAGTACGTCGGCGTAGAAGCCCAAAGCAGCATGTCTGAGTTGAGCAGTTCCATGCAAACCACTATGTCGCAGGCAGGTGAATTGGCAACTGCTACAAAGCTAAACCGGACACCTATTCTGGCGGGCGCAATCTACAACAGCTTGAATATCAACAATCAACACTGTAAACACACTGCATTTGTACCACTTGAATCCAGTCAGCAGACCACAGCGCAAAATTTACCTCTGCACACCATCCCGTCTGGAATTGCGCTGAAAGTGATTCATCGTGGCTCCTACACCAACCTTGGCAACGCCTGGAGCACGGCGATGTCCTACCAGCGCTACAAGAAATTGAAACCTCTAAAAGCTCAGCCTCCCTTCGAATGTTACATGAATGACCCGGACAACACAGCAGCGGAAGATCTTCTCACCGAGATATTTATCCCTTTAAAAGGCCGGCCTGACTGAGAATCAGGGTCGTTGATCAAGCATAGGTCCTGACCACCTCATCGACAGCCTGCACATAACTCCCGCCGAACTTAATCGCATGCACAACCAGAGGTGCTAACTGATGCAACTTGATTCTGTTTTTCCAGCCACGCTCCAATGCATAAACCTCGTGATAAGCCTCAAAACACTCTGCGTCAAAACCACCAAATAACTTCATCATCGCCAGATCGAACTCGCGATGGCCATGGTGCGCGGCAGGATCTATCAACCAGCTTTGTCCATTGTGATCGACTAATCGATTACCGGCCCACAGATCTCCATGCAACAGCGCCGGTGGTTCAACCGGCACATCCAGCTGCGCCAGATTATGGGCGATACGCTCGATCGCTTTAATTGATTTTTCCGGCAGAGATTTCCGGTCACAGGCAATAGCAGCCAACGGCAACAAGCGCTGCGAGGCGTAAAAATCCGACCACCGCAAACAACTGCAATTGGGCACACTCAGACTTCCTGTACAGCGAGCATCCGGACGACCAAACTCCTTTTGATTGACACTGTGCAGCCTGGCTAGCATGCGGCCGAGCTGCGCCTCGGTGCTGCCAGTGGGCGGACCTGCCTCAACCCACTGCAACACCAGTAACGCAGGCGAGTCCGATACGGCATAGATTTGCGGGATGTTTACCGAATCGCTGCCCCTGAGCCAGTCCAGCCCAGCCGCTTCAGTGCTAAAGAAACCAGCTGGAGGGTTGCTGTGCGTTTTGATGAACACGCTCCCGCCATCGGCAAGAGTGCCACGATAAGCCTGCGCAAAGTCGCCACCGCCGAGCCTGGAAAGACTGATTATCTCCTGACCTAACGCAACTGCCGCGCTTTGTGTCCAAATACTCACCACAAACGTCTCTTATCTCAGTTGTTAATAACTTAATTTTACTGATAAGCCAACGCATTGGCACTGAAAAAAACGATGTGAACTTACTATTTACCCATGCCAGTCCACTGAAGCGCATCTGATCAATTAATATGGTCTACTATTTCGCCCACACCTGCACACTTTAAAATCTATTGCCGTGTTAAAACAAAATACCATCAAGCTATACCTGCTGATGCTCTTTGCGGGCCTGACCGCATGCACAGATCCTGAACTCAGCGATCGTGAGCGCAGAATATTTGCAAGCCTGCAACTCGATCAATTAAAAGATGCACAGCAACCGTCAAACCAATACCTCAACGATCAACGGGCACGAGCACTTGGAAAACAGCTTTTCCACGACGTAAGACTGAGCAGAACACAAACGATGTCCTGCGCCAGTTGCCACAAGCCTGAATTGTTTTACACAGATGGCCTGCCCACTCCGGACGACAACGGCATCAATCAAGGCTCCGTCACTCGCAACACACCCACCCTGCTGGGCAGCGCCTGGAACATCTGGCAGTACTGGGACGGACGCCGTGACTCACTGTGGTCACAGGCACTCACTCCGATAGAAGCACCGGCAGAAATGGCCAGTACCCGAGTTGCTACAGCACGCCTGATTCTGCAAGATGATAAATACCGAAACCAATATGAAGCACTGTTCGGTCACATCCCTCTGTCACTCTCTGAACTGACGATCGACGCAAGCCCGATGGGAGATTCCACTGCCAAACGCGAGTGGTATGAATTCAGTAAACCGTTGCAGCACAAAATCAACACCGTGTTTGCCAACACCGGCAAAACAATCGGCGCCTGGCAAAGCACGCTGAGGCCCCCTGCCAGCCGATTCGATCAGTTTCTGGAAAAGCTGGCCAATAATGAATCGACCAAAGACATCCTTTCCCGCAAGGAGCTTGCGGGCGCCCGACTATTTATCAATGATAAAAAAACCCAGTGCCTTGAGTGTCACAATGGCCCACTGATGACCAACGGCAATTTTCACAATGTCGCGAGCGCTACATTTTCAGGGGACAATCTGGATTTTGGACGAACTTTCGGAGTGCAGTCAGCGCTGCTGGACGAATTCAATTGTCAGGGAAGATACAGCGATGCCGATAAAGGTGAGTGCAAACATCTGCAGTTTCTGAATCGCAGCAACATCAGCCACACACAAGGTGCATTCAAAACCCCGACGCTGCGAAATGTCGCCAATACAGCACCCTACTTTCACGATGGCAGGTTTGCCAGCTTACGTGAAGTGATTTTGCATTATAACGCCCCGCCGCCGCCAATCCCCAACCCGCAGCATGATCTGCGTCGCTTTATTCTGAATGAAAAAGAGATTGATAATCTAGTGGCGTTCCTGCAATCTCTGAACTCAACAGAGCCGAACCGCAGTAGTCAGTAATTGCGTCATTGTGTGATACGAGGATCGTGTGACGGCGGCTGCAGACAAGCTTTAGTCAGCACTCACAATTAAACGTATACCTTCAACCTCCACGACTCTTGCATAGTCCCCCACGGCAAGTTCTGCCGTGCTGCCACTGACCAGCTCAGCCTGCCACTGACTACCGGACCAGCTGACAGTGCCTGCCTTTTCAGGGGTAATGGCCTCACTGACAGCGACCTTCTGCCCTATCGCGTTATTGTCACTTAAGGTGGTCGGCGCTTGTTGCCAACGACGAATTGGAACATACAATATTGCTGTGATGACCGCAGACGCTACCACGAAGACAGCCGTTGTTATCATTAGCGTAGCACCGCTATAACCCCACGCAAACAATGCTGCGACCAGGGCACCCAGGCCGATAAAAAACAACCAGAACGTGGTAAATTGAAACACCACCAACTCAGTGGCGAGCAACACCACACCAATAATCAAAAACAACCAGAAGGGACTTAATGCTGTCATGTTAAACACCACCGGCCCTGGTTTGATCAACCTGCCCTTTTAAGGATTCGTAGGCGGTAAACGCCTTGCCCACCATGCCGGCGATATCACCACCGTCGCCCGGCAACAACGCAATGGTACCTTCGCGCGCCAGCTTGTCGAATGCGGCGACGTATTGCTCCGCCAGTTGTTGCGCTACCGCGGCTGAGCCGCCTTGTTCATTGATGGCCGCCGACATGGTCCTGATTGCTTCAGCCCGCGCTGTTGCCTCGATTGTCATGGATTCGGCACTGCCCTGAGCACGCAGAATCTGCGCTTCTCTGTCACCCTCGGCCTGATTGATTTGTGCCTGACGATAACCTTCCGATGTCGTTACCGCCACACGTCGCTCTCGTTCGGCTCCCATTTGCTTCTCCATTTCCTGAAGAATAGACGCCGGTGGTGAAATGTCCTTGACCTCATAACGCAATACCTTGGTACCCCAGACTTCGGAGGCTTCATCGATCGCATGTGTGACCCTGGCATTGATATTCTCACGCGATTCAAAGGTCTCATCCAGACTGATTTTTCCGATCTCGGCACGCATACTGGTCTGTGCCAGCTGAGTGATCGCAAAATTTAGATTGTCCACACCGTAAGATGCCGCACGCGGGTCCATTATTTTTATATAGAGAACGCCGTCAATACCCAACGGTACGTTGTCTCGGGTAATGGCTTGCTGTGACGCCACATCCACCGCAAATTCTTTCAAAGAGTGTTTGTAAGCCACCCGCTCCATAACAGGTATTGTAATGTGAAAACCGGCCAGCAGCGTTCTGTTGTACTTGCCCAGTCGCTCCACCACATAGGCTTCATTCTGCGGGACAACCCGCACAAACGATCGAATAAACAAAAACAACAAAATGGCCCCTGCTACTGCAAGTGCAAGCCCCATGGATTCAAACATACTTAGTCCTCCTGTTAGTCGTTTTTTAGACGATTTAAAAAAATTCCGGGCAACGGCAATTAATAGATATATGGACAGATATCAGTTTTTTCAACAATAGACGCCTGATCGCAGGCTGTCTAAAACCAACAATTCCATGGTGTGGTTATTCGACACTATTCAGCCACAGGAAGCAGCGCAAACAAGCTACCCGCTTGTTTCATTTCTCCTGCAAGCCGCTCTGCTCTCTCGCCCGTGCCGAAAAACACATCCGCTCGCACCGGGCCCTTGATCGCACCGCCGGTATCCTGCGCAAACATCAAGCGCTGATACACAGACCCATCGGGTAGAGTCGTTTCGATCCAGACCGGTGTGCCCAGTGGTATTACTCTTTTATCAACCGCCAGACTACGCCCGGCTGTCAGTGGCACATTGAGCGATCCTCGCGGGCCCTCTTCGATGTTTTCGCGAAGGTCAAAAAATACATAACTCGGGTTTGCATTCAACACTTCATTAGCGCGATCAGGATTTTTCTGCAGCCATGATTTAATCGTAAACAGGCTGACGTCTTCGAGTGCCAGTGCATTGATCTGCACCAGTTTCTTACCAATCGCCACATACGGATGACCATTCTGATTTGCATAGTTGACCCCCAGCATTGTGCCGTCCTCGAGCCTCACTCTACCGGAACCCTGAATCTGCAAAAAGAACGAGCCATAGGGATCGTCTATCCATAGAATCTCCTGCCCTTCCAATGGCTGATCTGCACCGTCTATAGTGGCCCGTGAATGATATGGCACCACCTTGTTACCGTCGATCCGGCCACGTAAACGCATGCCCTTGAGCTTTGGATATACATCTGCAAGCTCAATCACCAGCATGTCTTTGGGCGTTGCGTAAATCGGGTAGCGGTATCTGTCTGTTTTTTCCAGACTGCCGTTTAACACCGGTTCGTAGTAGCCGGTAATTAACCCTTCCCGTTTTCCGTATTTGCCGTAGATGCGGTGCGGTTTGAAACGGGTTTCAAAAAACTGCCTGATCTGCTCGTTGTCCGGGTCCTGCAGCACGGCGACTGATGCACATAGCGCCACCCAGGCGTCGTCTCTTCCCGCCATGCGCGGGCACTGCTGACGCATCGCAAGCCAGGCCTGCTGTAAATCGTCCTGCTGCCACTGAGTAAGTTTAGAGTACCTGACCGCATCACCGATTCCCGGTTCGCGCTTAAACAGATAACCACAGGAGGACGTCAGAATTATTGCGCAACACAGACACATTGCGAATAGTCTTTTCAGGTTGATACTGTTGGTGGTATATTTTTTCACTGAAATGAGTTTATCTTAAGATTCACCACGCCAGTGTAACCGCAGCGGCTTACAAACCAATAGTTGCATCACTCTTGTAATTGTAGCGAGCATTTTCTTTGCACCGCGGCGCAAAACCGATATCAGCAACACTAACAAAGTCAGGGCAAGTGTCGGATCTGTACTGGTTTGCATCGGCCCGAGCACGCAACCTCCATCCACCACAAACGGCCTGCCACTGATTCGATCATCCATGCCATCGTTGTTGTTATCCAAAGCACCATCTTGTGCATCGACAACACCATCTGAATTGGTATCAAGATGTGCATAACTGCCCGAGGCGACATCAAACAGTGTGCTGTCATCATTGAGGGCACTGGAACTATAAAGATCACGAAAATCGAAAACACCATCGCCATCGCTGTCCAGGGGTTCGGTGATTAATTGATTTGCTGTATCTACTCGACCGTCCAGATTCGCATCGGTGCCACCTGCTTCAATGACATCAGCAATGGTATCGTTATCACTGTCAAGATCGAAACGATCGATTACATTGTCGTTGTCGGTATTTGTAAACTCCCCTTCAATGGTGTCTGCAATGCCATCATTGTCGTCATCCGGATCAGCGTTGTCGCCAATATTGTCGCCATCGTTGTCGGAAGATTCACTGCTTAGAAGCGGGAAAGCATCCCGGGAATCAGGGATGCCGTCGTTGTCATCATCGTCATCGAGTTCATCGGGAATCAAATCCCCGTCGTTGTCGATATCTGATTTCGCCAGTACTTCTGATTCATCGATCTGTAACAGATACTGCACCAGATCATCCATCTGCGCCGTACTTATTTGTCCGGTATCGGCATAGCCCGGCATTATACGATGGGCGGTTACTGCGTCCTGCAGCGTCTGCGCTGAACCATCGTGCAGATACGGGGCTGTCAACCACAGCCCGCGCAGCGTAGGAGTATCAATGCCATTGCCCGGCAATGGTTGCCCCAGACGACTTCCGGTATCAGAATCCACCGTGCCGATGTTGTGAAACACACCCCTGGGACTGTCGGTAAACTGTTGCCCGCTATGGCATGTACCACAGTTGGTGCGCCGGAAAACCTCAAAGCCGCGCTGCGCTGCCTCAGTGAGTTGGCCTGTTGCACTACGATAGGGACTCGCTGGAACAACATTCAGGGTTCCGACAAATGCTGCCAGTGCGTCAAGCCTGTCATTTAGTCCCGCCTTCGGATTATCTTCATCCAGAATTCCCGATGTTCGATCGTAGTCTTCATCCGTCAGCAGGCCAGAGCCGTTAAACACCTCGCGAATATCATTTTCAAAGTCATGTATTTCATTGAAGTTTGCTGTCCAGTGAATATTACCGTGCGCCATTCCGCCGCGACCACGTAAATCAATGGTATTGCGCAAACCCTCACCTACGTCGGCAAAATCCCAGGTGCGGCCGTCGTGCCCCATCTCCGAATGACAACTGGCGCAGCTTATATATTTTTGCCCCGTCAGTGCTGCATCTGCCGAGTCATGGAATAATTGCTTACCCAACAGTATCAGCCCGCCAAGCCGATCGTTATCAACTGTACGCACAGTGCGAAGCAACACAGCGTTGTCGGACTGACCATCGATCAACTGCGAGGTATCGAAAATGGAGACGTCTCTGGACAGGTAGTTATGCACAAACAGCTGACGACCATCTTCAGACAACAGCAGACTCTTTGGCGCAAAACCCAACTCGGTAGAGAACACCGTCTCACGCCGATACACATCCATTATCTCAAGCAGACGGCTACCTTCGTGGATCACAAAAACCAAATTGCCACTGGGCCCGTAAGCCAGCGCTGAAGGCGGGCTGTTGTTGTCAAAATCAACTCTCAGGGCAAGATTCTCACGCATAGTGCCAAGCGCTATTTCAGAGACAATACTGCGCACTAACATATTATGTTGCCTTGCGTTTCCGTCACGCATGGAGCCACGGTATATATTATCCAACTTTGCACCGACCAACGCCGTATTACCGTGCGGAGCAATTGCAGGCGCTGTGAGGTAATTGGGAATACCACGCGCCATATCTTCTGCGTCTTCGACGTCGTTGTACGGCAACATCGCTGTGGCCGATCGCTGCATAAGTGCCGAGCTGACTGCCAGCACTTCACCACCGCCACCTTTTGAAACCGAGACACTGCTTTCACCGGGCACAGGTCGAGTGATAAATCGCGACACATAGACCAAAGCGCCATTAGCACTGATAGCCAGATGACGCGGGTTAGGACCGACATCAAGTCTGGACAGAACTTCAAACTGTGTGTTTTGAGTATCGGGGAGCTGAACCTTAACAAGCTCACCTGTTGCCTCCAGAACAACGTAGGCCAGACCAGCAACACGATCAACGACAATCCCGTGCGGCATGGAACCCGGCTGCAAAGCCAGCCTGGAAGTTATCGAATTACTACCGCCTGAGATGGCAATCAGTTCTGCTGATCTTTTACTGCTAATCAGTACGGTGTCACTATCAAGCACTGCAACGCTGTGCGGCTCTATACCAGCATCGATTTCTGCTATTTTGACTCCGCTTTCAGCATTGATCACAGTCACCGAGTTGTTGTCCGGGTTAACAACCCAAAGCCGATCATCTGAATTTGCTATTTCCTGCAGCGCCAAACCGGACGATGACTCGGCTCTGCCCGGCAGTAACGGCTCGTGGACTCGTTGTGTATAGGTGATTTGATCGCTGCCAAGATTACTACTGGCGGTTAGAGAAACCAGATACCTTCCCGGTTGATCGTAGACATGGTTAACTTGTCGTTGTGCTGTACGGATAATAGTTCCATCACCGAAATCCCATTCGTATAACACATCGACACCACTGCCAAGACTCGCCGTAAACGTGGCGGCGAGCCCAGCCTGCTGTGCCTCACCAGTTAAAGAAAGCAATTCTACAAGCTGCGCGGGTGCACCATTAAGGTATACACCATAGCGATTCTGATGAGCAATAAACAGATCCATGTTACCGTCGCCATTAACATCGAGGATCTTCATATCCATGGATTCCTGACCTCCCCAGTCCTCACCGGTAAATGTAACAAATTCGCCACTGTTGAATCCGGTATTGATTACAATCTCAGTGCGCATACCTTCATAGGTGTTGGATAGCCCGCCAAAGTTGCGCAACATACTGGACAGTACATAGTCAACATCACCGTCAGCATCAATATCACGCATATGCACGGTCCCGTGCTTGCGGTCACCACGCTGCATTGGTGCGTCCTGTCTTTGCTGGTAAACAGGCATGCGACTACCATCGATAATTCCGGCGGACATCTCAGCCATCGGTGCAGTATTTGAATACTGGCGAAAATCAAAGATGCCATCACCATTAAAATCGGCAGCGCCGAATATGTAGGCGAATTTATCAGTGTTTTGAAATGTCTGCCTGAGATCCCTGGAGAAATTTCCCGTACCGTCATTGTAATAGATGTGAAGAAACAGATCAGATTCAATATAGATAATATCGGTGTCGCCATCCCCCTCAACATCCGCAAGCAAAGCGGAATGTCCACGTTGCAGATCTGCCAGATCACCCAGCCGCGCTGTTTCATCCGTAAACTGACCATTGCCACTATTGATTAACAGTTTATTGGTCGCAAGCTCTACCTGAATGACAAACAGATCCGGCAAGCCATCATTATTGATATCACCAGACTCAATCACCAGGCTATCATTGGCAGCAGGAATCTCAGAGGGCGTGTCAAAACCCAGCCAGTCACCTGTTGTGCCAATCCCCTGATTTAAATACAGCAAAGGCGTGCGCCCCAGACGTGCCAGAACTATATCAGTCAAGCCATCAGCATTAGCATCAAACGCTTCGGCGTAGTTGGAATTGGCGCCACTGAATGGTTGTGGCAGGTAGTCAGCCGTACGATTGCTTAAAACAGACGACTCATTAATCAGTAAAACCGGGTTTGCACCCCTGCGCACAACCAGTATGTCTTCACGACCGTCTCCGTTAAAATCACCAAGTTCCAGAGATTTATCAGTTGTATCGTTTGCAAGACCCTGCAATGATTCCGCTGTACGATCCAACAGTTCAGGCATCGACTGAGCAAGGCTCAACGCTGGAGACAACAGTAACGCAATACCGATGTAGACACCGACTGGCAGGCTATTAAACGTATCTGACCAGAGCTCTCTGAGGGTGTTAGTCATCCCCGCACACCTAACGCCGGGCACCCTGTGCAATCCATTGTTTTATTGCATTAATAGCTTGATCACCAAGGCGAGCCCCTCGCAACGGCATACGACTGCCAACGGTATGAGTCCCTTGTATCTTATGCACCAGTAAACTTGATGCTGGATCAGCAGGCTCTACCCTCAGCACGCTCTCGACACTTAAGCTGTAACTGCCTACCAGACTGTTGTAACTTGCCTGTTCGTGCGTTAAATCCATGATACCTGGCAGCGTATTGCCACCACCAGAATGACAACCGGAGCACGTCGGTGTAAATATTTTCGCCTGTATATCTGCAAGCGTCGGCAACACATCCGTCGTAACGGCATCGGCGGTAATCTGGCCGCGTACTTCATCAGCAACTGCATGTAAATCCACGTATAGCCGGCCACTATTAAACAACACGCTTTGCTCACGGGTCAGGTAGGTCGAAACCGGCAAGCTGAATTGACCATTGGCCTGCTCCTGCAGTGACGCCACCACCGCCCCCACTTCACCCGCTGACCCTTCGTGAATATGCACCGATAGCACGTCTTCGATGCCAGTATCCAGCACGGCATGCAGCTGCAGAGTCTGCTCGTCCAACACAAATCTCGCTCGCGCGACAGAGCGAGTGTTCGAGGCGGGCAATACCTGCGAACCGGTTAAATCAATCGTGAGAGAGTTGTATTGTTCGGTACTCAGTGCCGCGGCAAAAGAGAACGCAGTGCCATCCCCGTTGGTGGGCTGTTCCACAGTAGAACTATCACAGGAGATGACACCGATGAGCACCGGCAGCACCAAAGCGCGCCGCAGGTAACCCGGGTAAGACCTGACAAAGAAACTCGTCAATACAGATAACAGTGCCATTACAACTATGAACAAGAAGAGTGGCCGAAGGGTGCAGAAAGCGCGCCACCGATCAGCCCGGCTTATTGCCCGATCATCGAAACCGACAACTACTTGCGGCTTTTATGAAATGGACGCCGGAGTTACGATTGTTAAGGCGGGCACAGCGGCAATGCAGCGCTGTTTTCAAGACCAGACGTCAAGACCCATCGCGACCAGCCATTCTGATCGTTCGAAAACCAACATGTCCGACCCCGAAATCCTCCTCCTGAGGTTGTCGCGATTGTGGAGCATCACGCCGACAGTAGTTGCTGGCACACAAATGAGACCCTCCCTTTATTACCCTGACAGGCACCGGCGTATCCACTACCGGTACAGCGGGTGCATGTCCCGGATAATAGATATCGCTAACCCACTCCCACACATTGCCGATCATATCGTGTAATCCATTTCCATCCGCACCATAACAACCCACCGGTGCCGTACCGGCAAACCCGTCCAGCCCCTTGTCCTGCATCGGGAAGAAGCCTTGCCATGTATTTGCCGTCAGCTCTCTACCGTCTTCGTTCGAATGCACCACTTGCTGTGCCGCCAGCTCCCACTGCGCCTCTGTGGGCAGTGATCGTCCCAGCCATTGCGCATAGGATTTGGCGTCCAGATAACTAACATGAACTACCGGGTGTTGCTCGAGTCCGTCAATACTGCTACCCGGTCCCTGCGGATTTTTCCAGCTGGCGCCAGGTACAAATTGCCACCACCGGGTCCAGTGACCCTGTTGCTGACCGGGCTGAAAGTCAACCGGCGCTACAAACAATGCGGAGCCGGCAACCAGCTTGTCTGCGGGAATGTCAGGGTAATCCGTTGCTGAAGGGGTGCGCTCTGCAGTGGTTTTGTATCCGGTTTGCTGCACAAATGCCGCAAATTGCCTGTTGGTGACTTCGTGTACATCAATCCAGAAACCCTGCACGGATTTTTGTTGAGCAGGGGCTTCTTCGCGATAACGATGGTTACTGCCCATGGTGTAGGTACCAGCTTCAATCCAGACCTCTCTATGATTATTCGCGGCCGTATCATACACAGTATCACCGGCACTAAGACAGGCAGCGGCGACTGTATCATTTGACCGGGACATTGCCGCAGCGGTTGTTGGCTCCGGTTGTAATTCCTGACCGCAGCCAGCCAGCAACAGCGATTGCGAGACCAGCAGCGTCAACTCCAGAAACTTATTGCGGAGCATGAATCCTCTATGAATTGTTGCGAGTGTATTCCTGCATTGTTTGCCAGAGTCGTTCCACATGTTCGCGTGTAGTGTCCAATGCCCCTATTGATACGCGTACCATCCACCTGCTGGCTTGCGTGTCGGGGTCAACAATCATCGCCGGCGTCAGCATTGCCAACCCGCTTTTGTTAATTGCCTCACACCATTGCTGTGTATACTGATCAAGTTGTGCAACTGTCATAGCAGGTGGTTCATGCGCTACACACAGTGTTTGCAATTGAACCGGTGCAAGCAAGCGCCAGTGCGGCTGATCATTAATCTGTTCTTCAAGCCACTGTGCATTGGCAATATCGCGACGCAACCGGGCCTGCAGGTTGTCGACGCCTTCTGTTCGTAACAGCCACCACAATTTCATCGCCCGAAAGCGCCTGCCTAGTGGTATGCCCCAATCGCGGTAATTTGGGGCCAGACCGTCCGCGGCGGTTTGCAAATAGGAAGGGTTGGTGCTCATCACCCTGACCAGATGTTCGCTGTCCCGCACGTAGTACACAGAGCAATCAAACACCACGCCCAGCCACTTGTGGGGGTTAAACACAATCGAATCCGCCTGCTCTATCCCGTGCCACAGGTGCCGCATTTCCGGCAGAATCATCGCACTGCCTGCCATCGCACCGTCTACATGCAACCAGCACCCGAACTCACGGCTCAATTGTGCAAGGCTCTCAATATCATCCATGGCAGTGGTCGCCGTCGTTCCTGTGCAGGCGACGATGGCACAGGGTTTTTTGCCCGCGGCGAGGTCTTCTTCCAGCATCTCTCTGAGCACATCGGTATCGATCGAGAAATCCCTTCTGACCGCACACGATCTGACGGACTGCCGGCCGAATCCAGCCAACAAAGCCGCTTTGCCGATCGAGCTGTGCGCCTGCGATGATGAATACACCATCAGTTCAGGTCCATCGCGTACCCCGCCACGCATTTGTGAAAACCCCGATGTACGCTCGCGCGCGCACAACAACGCGACCAGTGTGGCGCTGGATGCTGTGTCTTGTATTACTCCGTGCCAACTGTCTGCGAGACCCAGCATGTGCCGCAACCATTCACACATACGTTGCTCAATCTCAGTGAGCGGCGGACTGGATTCCCAGTTCAAGCCCAACTGACCCAGTCCGGAACTGAGCAAATCCCCCAGCACAGAGGATAAATCAGCGTTGGAGGGGAAGTAGGCGTAAAAGGAAGGGTGCTGCCAGTGGGTCATACGGGGAATGATTTGTTCGTGTATGTCCTCGATTATCGAGTCTGGGGATTCAGGAGAAAGTGGCGCATGAACGGGCAGTTGATCAAGCACCTCCCCGACTTTTGCGTTACTGCGGACCGGCAAATCGCCGACACTTTCCCGATAGGCTGCTATCAATTCTATTAATTCGTGTCCGGATTTACGAAATTCTTCAGGAGTCATGGTTGGTTCTGGCCTCAATGCTGCTAAAGACCATGATATGTCAGCCGATCGCTGATTACACATCGCCCTAACAGGAATCTAAAATGACTCTCGATACGAAGGTAATTGCTGGCTTGAGTGTGCTTGCAGTGTTGTTGTTTATCACTTTCTGGTTTGTTGAAGCACTGCCAATTATCGGTTCGTAGAATACAAAACAGAAGTATATTTCGCTGGCGAGTTGCTTGTTAGCGCAGGCTGGTGTCAAAAAAAAGGCGTATCCTTTAAGATACGCTTTTTTCATTTCCAAGGCATGAAATCGCCCTGTTATCAAGACTGTATAATATCTGAAACAGTCCTGGAGAGTAGATCAGCCCTGTTATTTTCCGGAAAATCAGCCCTTTGTCAGGGGTCTGTTCGCCGTGAAATAGCGGTTAGACACAAAAACGCGATCGCGGCACAAATCAACAAAGACATCAGAACCTCCTGAAACAAAACGATTTTCTATAAAATAGAATGCATGTTATTGCCCTACGATAACGGATACTCATACCTTTGTCACCAGACTAAGTCACAATCCACACTCGAAAAATGTAAAGATTATCGTATCGTATTGTATACGAGTAAATTTTGATTCAAAACACCGACTGATACTTTATGAAATCGCAAAAACAAACCATTTCTCCGCCATACTGTACATTTTGAGTAACACAAGTCAAAAAAGACACTGATTTAAGCGCATGATTCGTCGATGGTCTGCCCAAACAGGGCCGGCAAAGGAAACTGTTTCTCACAGGAGCTCCACATGAAAAACGCGCAATCAATTAGAAACAAAAGACGTTCTGCCGCAAAAGGTCTTCATTTGCTGGCAATCGGCGGCATAGCAATGACGCTTTGCCTTAGCGCTACCGCTATCTGGCTGAGCAATACGAATAATCCCGAGCAGACGGTTACCACGACAGACAGCAACTAAACTGGCATTTTCCATTGTCTGGACCGTCGCAAATGATATCGAATCACCGGCGGGCATTGCAGCGTATGCCGCCGCACTCTACCATTACCTCCTGGACTTCTCCTGCGGATCACCTGAGCGTGAGACAGTGGAGACCTGTTAAACGTCTTTTGAGGCCAAATCGTTGCCAGCTAAAACACTCTACGACAAAATCTGGGATGCGCACGTCGTCAGCACCGAACCCGATGGTACTTGTCTTTTATACATAGACAGACACCTTGTGCACGAAGTCACCAGTGCACAGGCATTCGAAGGTTTACGAATCAACCAGCGCAAAGTCCGCCGCCCGGAACTAACACTCGCCGTGGTGGATCACAACGTTCCAACCACTGATCGCTCAAAGGGCATCGACGACCCTGACAGCAAGCTGCAAATAGACACTCTGCGCGATAACACCGAAGAATTCGGCGTCGAATACTACAACGAACAGGATATCCGCCAGGGTATTGTTCATGTAATAGGTCCTGAACAGGGATTCACTCTTCCCGGCACCACAGTCGTTTGTGGTGATTCACATACCGCTACCCACGGTGCGTTTGGTGCGCTGGCACATGGCATTGGCACCTCTGAAGTCGAACATGTGCTGGCCTCTCAAACTCTGTTGCAAAACAAATCTAAAAACATGCTGGTCAACGTGACCGGAAAACTGGCACCGGGCATCACTGCAAAAGACCTGACACTCGCGATCATTGCCACCACCGGTACCGCCGGCGGCACCGGTCACGTCATAGAGTATTCAGGCGAAGCCATACGAACACTTTCAATGGAAGGACGCATGACTCTGTGCAATATGGCGATTGAAGGCGGGGCTCGAGCTGGCATGGTTGCACCGGACGAAATCACATTTGCCTATCTCAAAGGACGCCCCAAATCACCCAAAGGAGATGACTGGGACAACGCGGTCGAATACTGGAAGACCCTGCACAGCGACGAGGGTGCACATTTCGACACGGTGATCGAAATTGATGCAACAACCATTGCTCCGATTGTGACCTGGGGTACTTCACCTGAAGACGCAATCGCTATCACTGAAAATGTACCGGACCCGAAGAACTTTCAGGACGAACATAAGCAATCAGCTGCTAAGCGATCACTTGAATATATGGGATTAACAGCGGGCACACCACTGACTGAGATAAAAATAGACAAAGTGTTTATTGGCTCTTGCACAAACAGTCGAATTGAAGATTTGCGTGAAGTGGCTAAAATTGTAGAAGGAAATAAAACAGCCGCCCACGTCAACGCCATGGTAGTACCGGGTTCGGGCCTCGTTAAAGCACAAGCTGAAAAAGAAGGCATTGCCGAGATTCTTATACAGGCAGGTTTCGACTGGCGCGAACCCGGTTGTAGCATGTGCCTGGGGATGAACCCGGACCGGCTGCAACCCGGAGAAAGATGTGCGTCGACTTCTAATAGAAATTTTGAAGGACGGCAGGGTTCCGGTGGTCGCACTCACTTAATGTCACCTGCGATGGCCGCCGCTGCTGCAATTACCGGCAGGCTCACTGACATTCGCACACTGCAAAAAACGGAGGCTCCGGTATGAGGGCGCTAAAAGAGCTCACCGGTGTGGCGGCCCCCATGCCGATGATCAATGTCGATACCGACATGATAATTCCCAAACAATACCTGAAAACAATCAAGCGCACAGGACTTGGCAAGGGCCTCTTCCATGAGATGCGTTACAACAAAGATGGTAGCGACAACGAAGACTTTGTATTAAACAAAGAAGCCTACCGCGAGGCTAAAATACTGATCACCGGCGATAACTTCGGATGTGGATCCTCACGGGAACATGCAGCCTGGGCTATTGAAGACTTTGGCATAAGATGCGTTATCGCGCCGAGCTTCTCAGACATTTTCTACAACAATGCTTTTAAAAACGGCATGCTGCTAATCCGGCTTCCACAAGATCAGATAGACGACCTCACGGAACAGGCAGAATATGGCGCAAATGCACAGTTCTCTATTGATCTTGAAACACAAACGGTCACCGCCCCGGATGGTAAAACCCATCGCTTTGAAATAGACGAATTTCGCAAACACTGCCTGCTCAACGGACTAGATGAAATTGCATTAACACTGGACAAAGATGCATCCATATCATCATTCGAACAAAGCAAAAACAATGAACACCGCTGGTTGACCCCGGCCGGTTAATTCAAAAAACGAGTCACGCACACCAATACAATCGTAAGCTATACACAAGATCACTGAACAGTTTAGTTTTCCACACTAATTTTTATAACAGCGCAGAAATTTCAAAGGTCAAACAAACACAATGAAAAACGCCTCACTCCTGTTGTTGCCGGGCGACGGCATCGGTCCTGAAGTCATTGCCGAGTTATCCAGAGTCATTGAGTGGTTTGCACAGCACCGCGAGGTGACCTTTGACATAACCCTGGACGATCTTGGCGGCGCTGCCTATGATCGGTACGGCACACCACTGGCCGACGATACACTTCAAAAAGCAAAGGAAGTTGACGCCATTGTCATGGGATCTGTCGGCGGCCCAAAGTGGGACGACGTCGCAAGACATCTGCGTCCTGAAGCCGGCTTGCTGACACTACGCAAAGAACTTGATTTATTCGCCAACCTTCGGCCAGCCACATGTAGGCCAGCACTGGCCTCTGCATCATCGCTGCATGAAGAACTAGTCTCGGGACTCGACATTCTCATACTAAGAGAACTTACTGCTGGTGTATATTTCGGTGAGCCACGTGGCATAGAAGAAATGCCTGACGGTCGCAGGCGAGCACTGGATACACAGGTATATTTTGAAAGTGAAATCGAACGACTTTTACATGTGGGCTTTGATCTAGCTTCTAAGCGCAACGGGAAACTTCACTCTGTCGAAAAAGCCAACGTCATGGAAACCGGTGTCTTCTGGCGTGAAATTGCCACCAGAGTAGGCAAAGAGTACCCGGCAATCACACTGGAACACATGTACGCAGATAACTGCGCCATGCAATTAGTACGTGCACCGAAACAGTTTGATGTTATTGCAACTGACAATCTGTTTGGTGACATATTATCTGATTGCGCTGCAATGCTGACCGGATCATTAGGCATGTTGCCATCAGCATCACTCGGCGCTGAAATTAACGGTACAAGAGCAGCACTATACGAGCCGGTTCACGGATCAGCCCCTGATATCGCCGGTCAGGGCAAAGCAAACCCGCTGGCGACGATATTGTCGTTTGCAATGTGCCTGCGTTATTCATTTGATATGCAAGCTGACGCTGACTTGCTTGAATCCGCTGTCGACAAAGTGCTCGGTGACAATATTCGAACCATTGATATTGCCGCCAAAGGGGTTGCACCAGTGTCTACCTCTGAAATGGGAACTGCACTGATCAATGCACTGAGCACGCTTGATACATAGTCACTAGACTCATTCACCGGAAACACAGTAATGCTGAGTAAACTTCAAAACCTCAAGTGGCCCGGAAAAAGTAAATCTGATGCCAAAAACAAAAGCGCATCCGCACCCGCAGTTACTGACAATAAAGGTAGCCAGGCTGGCAAGCATGAACCAACGGATACGTCATCCATACAACCGTCAGCAGAGCTGTTACAAAGACTGAAAAACCCTTCCGAAAAAATACGCACTAAAGCGTGCCTGGAACTACGAGATGTCGACCGACTACTGGAAATATCAAAAACAGATAGCAGCGAAAATATTCAGCTGATCGCTGCTCGCCAGTACGCCCGACTGCAGCCTGCGGACGAATCGATTAAAACCAGAATAAGTGACTACTTTGCACACGCCGAAACAAAGCACCTCGCACGACTGATTACCGCACACCACAACGACGATAAAATCAGGCAGCATGGATTGACTCTGTTTGACTCGGACGAAGACTTGCTTGATATCGCTATTGAGACCCGATTTCACGACACACGCCAAACCGTCGCCAACAAGATAAAATCTCTTGCTATCGTTGATCAGTGTCTGCGTAAAATAAAAAGTAAAGACAAAATCGTTGCGCGCGAATTAAAACAACGCCTGACAAAGCACCATGACAAAATTGAGCTGCATAACTCGCAACAGGCAGAGATTAAAAAGATAACCGACGAGATGCAGAAGCTGGCCGAAGGTGCATGGTCGCCCACTTTCAGCCATCGTTACGAGCTATTTGCCAACAAATGGAACGGTCTCGACTTTGAAATAAGCGAACAGCAAAAATCCAACTACGAAACACAGCGTGAAATTGCCCATGAGAAAGTATCTAAAAATAAATCAGCGCAAAAAAATCACGATGAAGCCGAACGGATAATACAATCACTTCAAACTATTCCGCCGTCGTTCATGGAAGCATCAATCGAAGACCTCCCGGTTGTTGCCAACAATTGCGATCAGCTGCAAACCGATCTGCTATCAAATTGGCAGAATCTAACTGACGCGCCGATCGACAAACAACATCAACAACAATTTACTGCCGCAAAAACACAAGCACAAAAACACATCACCGATGCACAGAAGACACTTTCGGTATTCGACGATCTTGAAAAAAATCAACCGACAGACCTTCGAAGACTGACCACACAACTCAAGACACTTGAGACACTGACAAACGAGGTTAATAAAGGTACCGACAAACCTCTCTACACCGCCGGTTTTCCTGAGCTTGTTCACTCCCTACAGGAAAAGATCAAACAACAAAAGCAGCAGACACAAGAACTTAAAGCTTCAATAAACAAGCAA
Source organism: uncultured Granulosicoccaceae bacterium (assembly GCA_937922015.1). Classification (GTDB taxonomy): domain Bacteria; phylum Pseudomonadota; class Gammaproteobacteria; order Granulosicoccales; family Granulosicoccaceae. Next base: position 2,462 of record CAKZVB010000130.1, on the reverse strand, counting down.
TTCGGCTCTTTAAACAGTGCCATTTCAGCAAATCGCTGGGGACCTGCGAAGTCAATCCATGAGAGACTCAGCAAAAAGATTGACAGGCTAGGCAGCAACGACAAAAAGCAATACGCAGAAAAACTTGAAAGGCTGGAGAAAAAGTTAAACGACCTTGGCGACTGGAAAGAGTTCGCCACCGAACCCAAACTTGAATCCCTGTGTGAACTGATGGAACAAGTACCGGCCCTCGGTCTTTCCCCCAAGGATCAGGCGGACCGCATCAAAGATCTGCAAGCGCAATGGAAATCGATGGGGGCCAATCCAGCGCAGGAAAAACACTGGCCAAGATTTAAAGCTGCTGCAGACCTTGCCTATGAACCATGCGCAAAGTACTTTGCAGACAAACGCGCTGAAAAAGACGCCAGGTTAAGCAAACGCACTGAAATCTGCGATATGTTGCAAACGTACATCGACAAGGCAGATTGGCAGACCCTTGATTCAAAGCTGGTCGAAAAAACTATTCGAACCGCTAAAACAGAATGGCGAAACACTCGCGTATTCGATCGTAAAGCCGGCGCAAAGCTCGAAGAGAGATTTACCGCCATCCTCGCCACGCTTAACGAAAAGCTCGAACCGGCATACGAGGCCGGTACTCTGGAAAAAACCGGGCTAATCGAAAAAGTAAAAGCGCTTGGCGAAGGCGACGTAAACCAGCACTGTATCAATCAGGTAAAACGCCTGCAGTCCATGTGGAAGAGAACCGGTGCCACCAGACGCGCTGACGACCAGAAGCTATGGACAGAATTCAACGACGCGTGCAGTGCAATCTACAATGCCCATAGAGGCAAGCAACGGGAACAATACGCTGCCAGCGTCGAACATGTCACTCGCGCCAGACAAATCATTGCAGAGCTGAAATCAGTCAGAAATTCTGCTGAAGCGGTAGACGAAAAAGCCATTCAACAGTTACAGGACGAATTCGAAGCACTTCCTGAGTTTCCCGAGAAAGACCAGAAACATCTTTTTCGTGATTTCAACCGTGCTGTCGACGGCGTGGAGCAACATCGCCATAAAATGGTCGAATCAGCCCAACAGCAGGAAATTCAAAGGCTCCATCACAATGCCAGACTATGCGATCAACTCGAGGCACTGGCCGGCAGTCCAAGTGACGAAATCACAGATAAAATCGAACAGATTCTGGACGATTGGAACGAAGGCGAAAAAAGCGACAAGCCCCAATGGAAGAAGGCCATCAATCTGCGAAAAGATTCAATTATCTCCCACCTGAATGCCGGCACACTGCCGGACTTTGAATCCAATACCAAAGACCGTCGACTCCTGTGTATTGAAAACGAAATACTACACGAGAAAGAGACACCCGCTGAGGACAAACAACTAAGAATGCAACATCAGCTGGAGAAACTGCAACAAGGGATGTCTGCTGCAACGGCCACAAGCCTGCAGGAAAAAGCTTCAGAGCTGGAGTTTCGATGGCTGACTTCATTGCCAGCCGCACCGGATGTTCGCGAGAAATTAAACACCAGATTTAATACGGCGACAGGTAAGTAGATATTGTGCGTCCCCGGCCTTGCATGATTATGAGATGACCGACGAAATTAACTCTTATGTCTTGAAGTGACAGACTGTCTGCTCGACGCCGGAGCCAATAGCGCGTTACATCTCACCCCATCCCCGGGCATGTCAGACTAGACCGCGACGTTCAGTGCTGCAGACTCAGGCCGTATAATGGTTCTGAAATAGGCAATCGTTTGATCCAGCCCCTTATCCAGTTCTGTCTTAGGCCGCCACTGTAGTTTTTCTTCAGCCAGCGATATATCTGGTTTTCTTTGCGCCGGATCGTTTACGGGCAGTGGCTTAAACGTCAACTCGGATGCAGAGTCTATTTTTTCTTTGACTTTATTAGCAAGCTCTATCATTGTGAATTCAGAAGGATTGCCAATGTTAACAGGACCGATAAAACCGTCCTCAGATTGCATCATTGCCATCATGGCATTTACCAGATCATCTACATAACAAAACGAGCGGGTCTGAGTACCGTCACCAAACAGGGTAATAGGTTTACCCAACAAAGCCTGCACGATAAAGTTCGATACTACCCGACCATCATTAGGATGCATTCTGGGCCCGTAAGTATTAAAGATTCGAACCACCTTGGTATCGACGCCATGTTGCCTGTTGTAGTCAAAAAACAAGGTCTCCGCACAACGCTTTCCTTCATCGTAACAGGAGCGAATTCCTATAGGATTAACGTTCCCCCAATACGCTTCCTTTTGAGGGTGCATTTCAGGATCACCGTAAACTTCACTAGTTGAAGCTTGTAATATTTTTGCCCCAACTCTCTTCGCTAATCCCAGCATATTAATTGCTCCATGGACACTGGTCTTGGTGGTTTGAACTGGGTCATGCTGATAATGGATAGGTGATGCAGGACAAGCAAGATTATAGATTTCCTCCACTTC
>CAKZVB010000129.1 GCA_937922015.1 uncultured Granulosicoccaceae bacterium | reverse complement strand
ATCCAGTGGCCTTTGCAGTTTCTTTCGTAGGGGCCGAGGTTGAGTCCGAACTTTTCCTGTCGAAGATAGTACGAGGAGTCGACATCGCGCAGCAGCGGTAATTTCTTACCTTCGGCTTCACACCACTGTTGTAGTTCCGGTATCTCTTCGGTGAGTAGATACTGATGGCTCATAGTCATCATCGGTACTTCGCGTCCGCCGTGTGGAATAAACCAGCGTCCGACTTCCTGCGCGCGGTATCCTGCTGCGTTAACTACATACTCGCAGCGAATTTCACCTTGTTCAGTGGTGACTATCCATTCGTTGTTTTCCCGTCGCACGCCGGTGGCAGGGCAGAATCGAATAATAGTAGCGCCCAGATCGCGTGCACCCTTGGCCAGTGCCTGCGTTAACTGCGCCGGGTCTATGTCGCCGTCGTACGGGTCGTACAGGCCGCCGGCAAGGTCGTGCGTTTCCAGAAACGGGTAATGCGCTTTGAGGTCTGCAACCGTGCACATATTGATGTCCATGCCCTGATAACGACCCATGCCCTTGACTCTTTCAAATTCACGCATGCGTGTGGATGAGTGAGCCAGTCGTATGGAACCCGTCACGTGGTAGTTCATCGGGTAGTCCACCTCTGCCGCCAGGCCACGATACAGTTCGGTGGAGTAACGCTGCATGTTCATGACTGACCATGAGGCCGAAAACGTTGGCACGTTGCCAGCGGCGTGCCAGGTAGAGCCTGAGGTGAGCTCGTTTTTCTCCAGTAACACGCAGTCTGTCCAGCCTGCGCGGGCCAAATGATAAAGTGCTGATGCACCGATTGCTCCGCCACCGATAATGACGACGCGTGCCTGACTGCGGAAATCTGCCATATTGGTATTACCGTTGTTTGTCTGGTGAATTGATAATCTGAAATGGTCCCGTTCGACACGCTATTGGTCAAGCGCCACACGCGTGCGTAGTCAACGAGTTTCAGAAACGTCCTATTAAGCCACGTTGCGGAGACAATCCTTTAATCCAGCAGATAGTAATACTTTGGGCCAGCAATGTGGCGGGTTTAGTTCTCTGGCGCTGCGGTGTAGTGTTAAAAGAATTCTGTAGTGTCGCAATCCGAACCATGAGCCAATGATGACTGATCAGCCCATCCAGCTTCCCGATCTGTATCCCGGTTTTGAAACCCGCATTATCGATGCCAGCGGCCAACAGATATTTACCCGCATCGGTGGCAGCGGACCAGCGTTGTTGTTGTTACACGGTTACCCGCAAACCCATGTTTGCTGGCATAGGATCGCTGCAGAACTAGCGCTGTATTTCCGTGTGGTTGCCATGGATCTGCGGGGTTACGGCCACTCTGCCGCACCCGCCGGAGACTCACAGCATAAGGTTTATTCGAAAAGAGCCATGGCGCTGGATTGTGTGGCTGTGATGGATGCGCTTGGCCACAAAAAGTTTTCGGTACTAAGCCATGACCGGGGGGCGAGGGTGGGTTATCGATTGGCTCTCGATCACGCAGCAAGGCTCGACAAACTTGTCACGCTTGATATCGTCCCGACGTCTGATGCCTGGGATTCGATGGATCACAAAGGTGCCATGAGTAAGTTCCACTGGAGCATCCTGGCGCAGCCGTCACCCTTTCCGGAGAAATTTATAGAGGCGGCGCCGGATATCTGGCATGAGCATTTGTTAAAAAGCTGGTCAGCCTGCGGTGATCTTTCTGTGTTTGGTCCCGATGCCTTGCAGCATTATCGCGAGAGCTTCCGGCAGCCGTCACGAATACATGCGATGAGTGAAGACTACAGAGCCGGTTACACCATCGACTATCAACTGGACCTGGCCGATCTGCAGGCAGGTCGCAGGATTGAGTGCCCGGTGCTGGCTCTGTGGGGGCAGCGCCGGTCGGTGGGTGTGGTCTCTAATCCGCTGGAGACATGGCGAAAGTGGTGCGATCAGGTTGAAGGCTCACCGATAGATTCCGGTCATTTCCTGGCCGAAGAAAACCCGACCGAAACACTGGCTGCGGTGTTGCCGTTTCTGCGAAGGAGCCAGTAGCAGAGGTTCTGCCGCGCAGGCTAGATTCGTTTCAGGAAACTTTCGTAGTCGCTTATAACACTGCTGAGCGCGACGTGGTTGTGGGTTCTCTGCCAGTAATGCAGCACTTTAAAACCCGCCAGGCAAGTGCCTTTGCGCGGTCCGGGGCGAGTCCATATGGATCTGGCCGTAAAATGAATTTCGTCTTCACCGTAGACCTCCGGGGGCAGGTGAAAAGACAATTCATAGGTGTCCTGCCGTTTCACCTGTTTTTCACAGATAACTCTTATTCCTTCCAGTGAAACATCCACAATCTGGCCGAATTTTCGACCAGTGATCTGCGAGTCGACGTTTAGTAAATACTCCAGGTTGTGTCGTGGAAAGCTTCGCCGATCATAGCCTGTGCTGTTTTTCATCAGAAACTCCAAAATGGACGCAGTGGAACCGGAACATTGTTTCCCGCTGGCGAAACTTCGGCCAGTGGGCGAGTTAGACCATTGAGTAGTTATAGTACAAACCAGCGAATTCGCAATCTGCTGTGCGAGGATCAGCAGGCTGATCCCCGGGTTCGTCGGAGCAGCAGCCTGTCGCTTCGGGAAGAGGGAATCGCAAGAGGCGAGGGGTAGATGGGGATGGCGGTAATCCCGTAGACTGTGGTGGCTATATCAACTTCAGTCAAGGAATAAACAATGACGAACTCAGTAAAAGATCAGTTCTCAGACGATGAATGGTTTTTAATTGCCAGTGTCCCCTCGATGGTTGGTGCTGCTATGGCAGGTGCCGGCAAAAGCGGCATCATCGGAACAACAAAAGAGGCCATGGCAAGTATGAAGTCAATGGTCGCCGGAAAAAACGATTTTCCCGATAATCAAGTCATCGCTGCGATTCTGGAAAAAGCAGACAGTTTTGCAGACGCCAAAGACAAGGCCGGCGTCTACCGCGAGAAAACCCTCTCGCAGCTGAAGGAGCGCGAGATAAAAACGCCAGAGCAATTCAATACCTATATGCTTGAAAACTGCGAAAAAGCCATCGCGCTGGTTAGAGATCGCAGTGGGGCGCAGGAAGCTGACCAATATCGGCAATGGTCAATGGCAATCGCTGAAAAAGTAGCCAAGGCAGCATCTGAAGGTGGTTTTTTAGGCTTTGGTGGAGAGCAGGTAAGTGAAGGCGAAAAAAAGTTACTTGCACAGATAGATGGCGTTTTAAATAATGTCGGCTAGGAGTCTGCGCGGTAGAAGTCTGCGTAGCGAGAACGTGCCCTGACGGTGCGCCCGAGGCAATGGTAATCAGCGATCGTTTTCGGGACAATTGAATGATTATTTGCCCGTGTCATTTTACGGGTGAGTGAAAGTGTACTTTGGTCGATAAGTTCCCGGGCAATCTTGCAAATCACCGGGCAGCAGGGTCGCCCGGGAGCTGGTGTTGGCGGCTTGTGAAAAGGGTAGCCGCAATCCATACTTGCCCTTATGGCGTTACCAATAGTTCCTATATTAAAACTCATCGCGTTGGGGTCGGTCAAAATTGTATTGCTCGGCGCTGGTGCGTTATTTGTGCCTGTGTTTACGGCGAGACTGGTGGTTGGGGGAACCGGCGAGTCGGTAAAGCTTGCTGCCAACTGGTTGCTTGAACACGACAAACTCAGCGCCAGCGATACCGAAGATTTTCTACGCCTGCTGGAAAAGGTTCAGAAAACCGAACTTGAGAAATCACAGGCCAGAGGTTTATTGGTGGCGATGATGCGCAAGACGATCGAATCAATGGCAGAAGGGGCGAGGAATATTCCGGTTCTGATAGCTGGTTTGTTCAGGAAGAATTGATTTTTCGAACCGCGCGATCACTCTCATCTCTCTATTGGATACTTATTTGCCAAGTCGTTATCTGATTGCCGTTGCGTGGTTGCTGCTGGCAGCCTCGGTAGTGGGCACCGTTTGGGTGCTGTTTTTTAATGGCGCTGAAGTGATCCGGCACCATATTCTCACCGTGACAACTTATGCAGCCACGCAGTGGCAGTTAAATCCGTTACCATTACTGACGGTATATTTTTGTGTTTGCCTGATTACACAATTGATTGTCATTCCCAGTGGTTCGGTGATTTTGATGGTGTCCGGCTTTATTCTGGGGCCTTTTGTTGCGGCTGCCGTCTTCTCTATTGCACAGATCGTCGCCACGTTTCCGGTGTTCCGGGCTGCACAGTTGCTTATAACTCGCGATAAAAAGGGTCGTTTTAACAGTTTTCTGGAAAAATACGCTGTCGGTAAAATGGCCGGTGCCATTCAGCAGGAGGCAGTAGCTGCTGGCGCGGTACTGCGATTGACCCCGGTCATACCCAGTGCCGCAGCATGTTGCCTTGCGGCGTTGTTGCGCTTGTCACTGCAATCTTTTTTTATAGCAACATTGCTGGTCTGCTGGATCCGACCGTTTTTCTTTGCAAGTGTTGGTGGAGCATTCAAAGAGCTAGGCAGTTTGCGCAGGGTTATTGATGGAACAGCCTCACTGGACATTTGGCCGCTCTCAGTTGTGTTTGTCGCCGCAGTGCTGTTGCTGCTAAGCCGTCTGTGGGTGCGTGGCCAGCAGTAATAATGGAAGAATTCAGTCAATATCGTGTATCGGTGATTCTTCAATTATAATTCACGCAGGATGACGCAGTATCGTTGTACGATGGCTACCAGGCTGCCATTCTTTGAACAGTCACTCAACTTGCAATGGATAGAACAATGACCGCTAATCAAAATCAGACACTCACTGAACTGATGATGTCTTACAATCACCTCGATACGTCCAGAGATGATAAGCGTTTGATCGCGGTTACCGCGGCTCTGGAGTTAATAAAATCCGATGCAAGTGGCGGTAATACCGAGCTCAGTAATGAGCTTGAGAATCTGGGGAAGTACGCAGATAGTATTCAAAAAGCAATAAAGCCGGAATAGTAGTTTTCAAGCCCTGTATGTCGGGACCACAGGTTATGCGTGCGCAACTATTTTAGATTAGAGTGATTTTCTGCCAGTTGACTGTACCAGTGTCCGCTGTTTTTCATAGTGCGTTTTTGTGTCGCATAGTCAATATGTATTAAGCCGAACCGCATACGATAGCCTTCGGCCCATTCGAAATTATCCATTAGACTCCATGCGAAGTACCCTTTGATTGGCAGTCCGTTGTTCACAACCTTAAACACCGCGTCCAGGTGAGTTGAAAGGTAACTGATGCGTTTGCCGTCTGCGACAACTCCGTCCTGTGGTTCGTCATTGTAACAAGCGCCGTTTTCAGTGATATAGCACTCTGGTAACTCGTAGTTTGCATAGAGAGTGGTTATCAAATCACTAAAGGCGCTTGGGGCGACTTCCCAGCCTATGTCCGTTTTTTCACAATCTTTTGTCGGTGACAACTGCTGTGCAGCCGGGAAATTTGCGTCGGCGGCGTTCTTCACGCGTGCCGGTGTGTAGTAATTCAAGCCCCAGAAGTCCAGTGGCTGGTTTATGGTCGACAGATCGTCCTGCCAGCCTGTCGGTAGTCGATCCCCCAGTGCGTCTATGAATGACTCCGGATAGTGGCCTTTGAATAGCGGGTCTAAAAATATACCGTTGTGAAAATCGAAAAATCTGCTGGCGGCTGCAATATTTTGATCGGTGTTGTCCGCGGGGTATACCGAGTGAACATTGAGGGCAATACCAAGCGGTACGTGGGTTGTTTCCGCTCTCATCGCCTGTACCGCCAGACCGTGCCCGACGTGTTGCTGGTGGACTGCAGCAATGGTTGCATCGATTGATTTTTCACCTGGTGCGTGGATGCCGTAAAGATAACTGAGAATGGATGAACACCATGGTTCGTTGAGGGTGGTGATTGATGCCAGTCGATCCCCGAAGTGCCGCGCGATCAGTTGTGCGTAATCTGCAAATGCATGGGCTGTCTGTGAGTTGGTCCAGCCACCGTAGCCCTGCAATTGAATTGGCAGATCCCAGTGATACAGGGTCGCAAATGGCTTCAGGCCGCGTTGCAGGCAACCATCGATCAGTTTGTCGTAAAATGCCAGGCCGGCTGCGTTCACAGCACCGCTTCCCTCTGGTATCACCCGCGGCCAGGCGATAGAGAAGCGATACGCTTCCAGGTGCATCGACTGGATCAGATCCAGATCAGATTCCCACCGGTGATAGTGATCACAGGCGATATCACCGGTGTCGCCGTTGTGGACCCTGCCGGGTACATGGGAGAACGCGTCCCAGATCGAGGGCTTCCGGCCGTCTTCCTTGACTGCTCCCTCTATTTGATAGGCTGCAGTTGCGACACCGAAAATAAAATCTGCTGGAAAAGGACCCGGATGTATGATGTGTGTCATGAATGAATTTCGAGTTGTCCGGCGCTGTGTGTGGTTGCGTTTTCATCCATGAATACTGCTCTATTCACATGCGCCCTTGCGGAATAGCCTGCTGCTCTTCAAAAGAGGGTAATATTCTACTAATCTTAACTGTACATGATTTGCATTTTATTTTTTTATCAAAGGATTACTCTTGGAACTACTTCTGGCTGATGCCAAAAAAATTATCGATGCGGCGCTTGCGGCGCAAGCCAAACACAAATTTAAACCGCTTGCTGTCGTGGTGCTGGGGGCTAAAGGCACAATCATAGCCAGCGAGAGTCAGGATGGCACTAGTTTGCTGCGACCCAGGGTGGCCCACGGCAAGGCCTATGGAGCGATATCACTCGGTGTCGGCTCGCGGGTGTTGTTTGAACGCGCCAAGGTCGAGCCGTTCTTTGTGCAGTCGGCAAATGCGCTGTGTGACGGTGCTCTGGTACCGGTCCCCGGTGGAGTACTGGTTAAAGATAACGATGGCAATATTCTGGGCGCTGTCGGTATCACTGGTGATCTTTCAGACAACGACGAAATTTGCGCGGTAGCCGGAATCGAGGCCGCCGGATTCAAAGCAGATACTGGCGGTTAGCCGAAGTAGTGAGTCGGTGTGTTGTTGACCCGGGCCCTCCGCCGCAGGCGGAGGCAGGCAATTGCAGGCCAATGTTCGACCCGGCTTCACATTCTCCGGATTACCCTGCGCGGATTCAGGCCAATGCGAACTTTTAATTGCGGGGCGCCGGGTCTGTGCAGGGGCAGGTCGCGCCGGATGCTAACGGTGGAAGAAAATCACTCTGGTTAACAGGATCGATCCGGATACAAACATCAATCCAATGAGCATTCGACGAAACCGGGAATCACTGAGATGCTTAAATACAAAGATTCCAATGATTGAGGCAATCAAGGTAACTGGAAAACAAAGCGCTATTATCTTTAATGTAGCTGGACTGTAACCGCCATTGGAAGCCAGCAAGATCGCGGACAGACCCATAATAATAAAGTTATAGGGTTGTAGCACGGCCCGTTGTTTCATTTTGTTCCAGGGCCGCATGGAGCACAGCATCGTGGGTAATGCCCCTGATAGCCCCGCCACGGGGCCGAGTATACCACCCAGAAAACCGACAAATGAGTCGACGACAGGTGTGTCACGAATGAGGTTTGGCAGTCGGTATTTAAAGCTGAAGAAACCACCATAGACCAGTAAAAACAGTGCTACCACAATAGTTAGCAGCCGGGAGTCTATGTGTGATAATAATTGCAGGCCTATAGGTAATCCGATAAGAGCCGGGAGTAGAAAACGAAGTAATATTGACCACTCAATTGATCGCCACACTAACAACATCCCCTGAAAGCCACTGACTAGAGACATGACAAGTACGGTTGCCACGGCTTCGATGGGAGTCATGACCTGAAGCCACCAGCCCAACGCAAAAAGTGACGTTCCGAACCCTGCCAGACCACTAATAAATCCGCCGGCGAACGAACCGATAAATAAAAATGTCAGAAATTCACTACTCAAGGTTGCCTGCTCTGTCTTATTGTACGATCAACGCGGGTGACATGCTTGCCACTGCTTGCTGTGTCTGATCTGTGCAAAGGATCTATAAAGCACACCGTACACACTAGCGCGGAGATTGCAGGACTGCCGAATATTATTTTGACCTCATGATTTTGGACGCAGATTGTCGGGGTCGTACAGGGGTTTGTACCCTACCGATTCGACCACAACAGGGTATTGTTCGCCGAAATATTCGATCAGGAGTTCACGACCTTCCTGACAATATTCAATGGGCAGATAACCCAGCGCGATATTCTTACCGATGGTCGGGCCATAGGCGATACTGGTGGTATAGGAGCGCCGGCCTTTTTCGTCGATGAGGGTTTCACCGGTTTGCGGATCCATTATCGGACTGGTGCCTACCGGATAGCGTGCTACGCCACTTGCGTCGATGTTGCTGGCCATGGTCATGGTGCATAGGTAGGCGACCTGGCGTTCCATGTTTTTTTGCGCCACATATGGCGCTTTGCCATGAAAGTCTGCGGCTTTGACTTTAGGTCTTGCCAGGTCTGCCTCGTGCAAATTGTACTCGGTGAGAAGGTCTGCGTTTTGTAGTCGCAAGCTCTTCTCCAACCGGCGGCTGTTGGCATAGGTTTCGATACCAACCGGTGTGACTTGCGCTGCCGCTAATGCATCCCACACGGCCAGTCCGTCGTTGTAGTTAAAATGAAGTTCCCAGCCTTGTTCGCCGACATATGAAATTCGGAATGCCGATACGTCTACGCCGTTGATCACAATATTTCTTACAGCCAGGAACGGGAAGTTTTCGGTGCTGACACTGTCCGGGTCGTCGATAATATTCTGTAGCGTGGAGCGGGCATTCGGCCCCCATAGTCCCAGGCAGGCGAAGTCGGTGGTACGATCTTCAATGGTGACCGCAAGGCCTCGATCGTCAGCCATACGTTTGAGCCAGACCAGATCACGGGCGCCGGAGTCGCCACCATCCATGACGCGGTAATGGTTTTCTGCCATACGGATAACGGTTAAGTCGGCACGCACACCTGCATTGTGATCAAGGAAGTGGGTATATATCCCTTTGCCGACAGGGGTATCGCCGCCCACTTTAGCGACGCACACATACTCCATTAGTTTTTCGGCATCGTTGCCGTTCACATCGATGATGGCAAAGTGCGAAAGATTAACCATGCCTACATCTTCAGAGAGTTGCAGGTGTTCTGCATTTGACACTCTGTAGAAGTGGCGGTCATCCCATTCCGCTTCCCTGACCGGCACTTGTTGTTCAAACTTCTTTAGCAGGTGTTCGTTACCTGCATAACCATGTGCACGCTCCCAGCCGGCTGCTTCCATAAAATAGGCGCCCAGCGCTTTTTCCCTTTCATAGAAGGGACTGCGTCGAATACCGCGTCCCTTGGTGTAAGGCTCGCGATTATGAACGGCCGGGTTGTAGATCTTAAAGGCGGTTTCATAACATCGATCGTGGATATATTGCTCTTCCTGCTGAAAGGGATAGTAGCGGGCGACATCAATACCGCTGTGGTCGAACTCGGTATGACCATCAGTCATCCAGTCGGCAATAATTTTTCCGGTCCCCGGACCGTCCTTTACCCAGACCGAAACGGCGTACCAGAGGCCGCGCACTTTTGCCGATTCACCAATAGAGGGCCCGCCGTCGGCGGTCACCTGTAACAGGCCATTGAAAGAGCGTTTTTCATCATAGCCAAGCTCACCAAGGATGGGGGTCAGCTCGATGGCGCGTTCCAGCGGCTCTATAATCTGATCCATTTCCAGGTCTCGTTGCGATGGAGACAAGCGTGCCTGTTCTTTCTCAAGCAGGTCACGTGGGTGACACATACGCGGGTCTTTTTCCTCGTAGTAGCCCCATTCGATCATGCCACCTTCCGATGTCGTTGGATCACCGGTGTCGCGCAGGTAAGCTGAATTACCCTGATCCCGCAGCAACGGATAACCGATGTGTTTTCCGGTACCTTCGAATTCATTGTATGGCCCGAACCATAACAGCGGGTGGTCTACCGGCATGACGGGTAAGTCTTCCCCGGCCATTTCGGCGATAAGTCTTCCCCATAGTCCGGCGCACACCACTACGTAGTCGGCCGAGATGTAACCGCGCGTTGTCTCTACACCGACAATTTTTCCGTCTTTAATATCAAGGCCGGTGGCGGAGGTATTGGCGAACGCGGTAAGCTTGCCGGTCTTTTCGCAGGCGTCTACCATTTCACCACTGACAACCTGTGAGCGCGGAACTACCAGGCCGGCGTCAGGATCCCATAGCGCGCCCTGAATCATGTCTTCTTCAAGCAGAGGCATCTTTTCTTTGGCCTCAGCAGCGCTGATCATTGTTGCATTGGTACCGAATGCTTTCCCCGAGGCTACCTTGCGTTTGAGTTCTCCCATGCGATCGTCGTCACCGACGCGTGCGACTTCCAGGCCGCCGACTTTTGCATAGCGCCCCATTTTTTCGTAAAAATCGATGCTGTACATCGTGGTATGGCAAGTCATCTGATCGTGTGCGGTGGCGTAGCAGAAGTCTGAGGCATGGGCTGTAGAGCCGATATCGGTGGGAATTGCTGACTTGTCGATACCGACGATGTTATCCCAGCCGCGTTCAATCAGGTGATGTGCTACAGAGGCGCCGACAATGCCGCCCTGACCGATGATGACGACTGTGGCGCTGGATGGAAATGTTGCCATATTGCTCACTCTGTATTGGTTGATGTGACTGCCATTGACCGCGCCATTTTGTTTGCTGGATTGGCCTGTTCCGGTGGTGAGCAGTCGTTGTGTGAAAAGGAATTGGTGGCGTCGGGGGCCTGCGCAATAGCGGAGCTTCTGCCACGCAGACTCCTAGATTACATTAGAGGTGATTAGACGCAACATCACAGCGTCACCTGATTTTCACGAAACGACAGAGCTTGTTGACGACTTAAGTTCTGCACTGTGTCCGACACAAAGCAGCGGGGCGGGGCTGCAAAACTCGATAGCATTGCGGGTGTCTTTGTACTGCAGTGCCGGAGAAGGAGGAATCTGTACTGCTATGCGGCGATAGATTCCTGTTGTAGTGAGTGGCTATATTTGGACAGGTACTGAACTGCATCATTGTAGGGCACTGGCTTGCTGAAATAGTATCCCTGCAGCTGGTCACAATTATGCTGTCGCAGCCACTGAATTTGTTCGTCTGATTCTACGCCTTCAGCAACCACGGTGAGATTCATCACCCTTCCCATTTCCAATATTGTAGTCAGCAGTTCCTTGTCGTTTGAATCGTTCAGGAAGGCACGATCAATCTTTAAACAGTGTATCGGATACTTATGCAGGTTGGCCAGGTTGGAATAACCGGTACCAAAATCGTCAATCGATATTTTTATGCCATCGGCACTCAGTTGATTGAGAATATTCTGTACATTTTGTTCGTCACCTATCAATGAAGATTCGGTGACCTCCAGGTTTAGCATGTGCGGGCTGCAATCGGATTTTTTTAATGCCTGTTTAACCCGGAAAAGGAAATCCGGTGAGGTAAACTGTTTAGGTGACACGTTCACTGCTACAGAAACGTTATAACCTGATCGCTGCCAGCGTGATTGATCAGACAGCGCTTGATTTAACACCCAGTCGCCGATGTCGAATATCATACCGTTTTCTTCGGCAATGGGAATGAAGTCCAGGGGACTCACGATACCCCGGGTCGGGTGCGCCCACCTTATTAGCGCTTCTAGTTCGACGATCTTAAAGTTTCTGGCGTTAATTTTAGGTTGGTAGTAAAGCTCAAACTGGTTTGTTGCAATGGCTTCTGCCAGGTCAGCTTCCAGTGACAGTCTTTTTTTGATCCTGTTACCCATGGTTGCATTGAAGTATTGATAGCCGCTGGCCAGTGATTTTGCGGTGTACATGGCAATATCTGCGTGTTGCAGCAATGTAGTGTCGTCGGTGCCATCTTGTGGGTACAAGCTTACGCCAATGCTTGGCGTGACACGAAGGTTGTAGCCGTCTATTTTCAATGGCGTGTGGGCAAGCTTTAGTATTTCCTGTAATTTGGCGTCTACGTATGAGCGGTCAGCGTTACTTAGTATAATGACGAATTCATCGCCGCTTAATCTGGCGACTGTGCTGTTATGACCGCCAACGCTCTGCAGGCGCTCTGCAGTAGCCACCAGAAGCGAGTCACCGATTTGATGTCCCAGTGTATCGTTAATCAGTTTGAATCTATCCAGATCAAGAAACAGCACTGCAAAAGTGTTGTGCGTACCTATCTTTGTTCTCTCGCGCAGGTCTTCCAGCAAGGACAGACGATTGGGCAGACCTGTTAGTGGATCCCGATAGGCCTGGTCGATGGTTTCCTGCTGAATTCTTCGTTTTTCGGTGACATCTGTTGCGCTGACCAGGTAAGTTCGTCTTGCGGTTACCGGATCCGGGCACGCTTCAATATTCATGGTGTGCCAGCATTGGCCGTTTGTGGTGTTAACCGGAAACTCGACTGTGCAGGAACCTCCATCTGCTACCGATCCAAGTATGGTTTCCAGATCTGTCCTTTCTACCAGATAGTCAGATAAAGTCATCTGTGATTTTCCCAGTGCAAGGCGTGCAGCCGGGTTGGCGTAGATCAATTCATGAGTGTCGTTGAATACGCTGATCATGGTGGATGTATGCAAAAGCGCCTGCATGCTGTGCAACGCGCTTGGACTGGCGTTAATCTTTGCGCCTAAAACCTGTATGAGTAATGCACTTCGATTGTCTTCAAGAATATATTTTGATAGTGCCAGGCGAATGGTTTTAGGAGTATTGTTCGGATAAATTGTCCATTCGTCGTAAAACGTTTCGTCTGTTGTTTCGCAATCAGTGCGGTACTGTTGCAGGCGCATTCGAACCGTGGCGGACATATCATTGGATAATTCTCTTGAACAAAGTTCATCCAGTGAAGGTGAGTTCCAGTGATCCAGAGCGGATGGGTTGGCCCACTTAATTCTCAGGCTGTCTACATCGAAAACCCATACCGGTACTTCGATGGCATTGAGAATTGATAGGCGGTGCATTTGTGCTCCATGTCGCAGGACAATTACGTTTTGTGAACTGAATGCGATAGTTATGCCATGGAATTTCTGTATCTTTTTGCGTGATACTCTTGATTTTTAAGAGTATTAATACCTCGAATAAGAGCCGCATCGGGCATCCCGATAGTTTATGTAGCGAAGTTGACTATTCTTTTACTTTGCAATTAGTTGCAATGCCTGATGCCTGCTGGTAATGCATGTTCGATAACCTACAACCAGTAAAAGTAAACTGAGTATTTGTTTTTAGAATAGGAAATCGTACAGAGTTGATAAACGACACGGTGGGATACTGTATCGATGGTCAGGAATCCGCCATTTTTTTTAGCGTTGTGTAGCCAAAATATACGCGATTTATAGTCGTTATGACGCAGATCAATGCAAAGCTATAAGCAATTTCGGTGAAATATTGAGGTAACAAACACATGACTGCAAAGCACAGAATTGTTTCGGTGCCCTCTGCCAGGCCATTTAAATAATAGAAACCCTTGTACGAGAAGTCCGGGTGGCTGATCGCTTTTTTTTCAGCCATCGACGAAAAAGAAAGAAAGCTGCTGCCTGTCCCTACAAAGCTGGCAATGAGTACTGCAGCAGCAAGCGCGTTGCCTTCCGGATCTGCAAAGGCGAATCCCAGCGGGAACAAAGCGTAGAAGATAAAATCGAGGGTGATGTCTAAAAATCCTCCGGCGTCGGTGGGCGAATTAATTCTTGCCAGTTCGCCGTCGATACCGTCTGCCAGCCGGTTTAACAGTAAAAAAAGCAGTGCAATGAGCGGCTGGTTGCCGGCAACCATCGCGATAGAGATCAAGCCAAGTACGAAACCCGTCTGTGTCACCTGGTCAGCAGTTATCTGTTTATTATCGAGGCTGTGAGCCAGTGCTCTTAGAGGTGGTTTGATTTTCGGGACAATGTACTTGTCTAACATGTCTGTTGAGCTTTGTTTTCAATGATGTGGATAAGGGTTTCACGACTCAGTTTTATTGATAATTGTCGATCGAATGATAGTACCGTGACTGGCGTTTGAAGCATAGTTGCCCGTGGTTAGATCAAGCTTGTTTGCATGTTGTGGTACATCAGCAATGTCATGAGTGACGAGCAATGTAGGTAATTCGGCCGCTGCTTTCCATGTGAATTCCCTGATTTGTTCTCGCAAGGTGACGTCCAGTCGGGAGAACGGCTCATCAAGCAGCAGGGCGTTGGGTTGTGATAACAGGCTTCGCAATAAACTGACACGGGCACGCTGACCTCCGCTGAGAGTGGATGGGTCACGGTTTACCATGCCGGACAGCCCTGCATTTGCGAGGCTTTTCTCTACCAGTTTGTGGCGATCAGATTTACTGCCACCACGAAGACCAAATTTCAGGTTTTGCCCCACTGTCATGTGAGGAAACAAATAGTCCTGCTGCAACATTAAACCCAGGCGTCTTTGTTCAACCGGTAGATTGGTAAGGCGGATTTTGCCAAGCCATACTTCCCCTGATGCGCGTATACGCGCATCAAGAGTGCCAGTCAGCCAGCCTAGAATAGTGGATTTTCCGCTTCCACTCGGACCCATTAATACCAATACTTCGCCCGGCTCAATCACAAACGACAGGCCATCACATAACGTTGTACCGTCCGGAAGCTGCAGGCATAGTGAATCGACTCTCAACGGCTCCATCAGACGGGTACTCTTCGATGCGTGTATATACGCGGGATTACCAGCGCCGCGATAAACGCGATTAAGGGCAGCAGGCTTTGTAGTGCAGCAAGTGCTGCTATCACCCGGCGGTCAACACCACCAAAGCTGGTCACCAGATCAATCGCAAGGGTTTGATGTCTGCCGGCACCAAGCAACAGCGTGGGCAAATATTGGCTAACGCTTACAGCAAGTGCAACGGCGGCAGCCTGACAAAGCGGTTTTACCAGGATTGGCAAGCGAACTTTGAATAAAATTCGCCAGTACCCGGCCCCCAGTACGGCGGCGGCGTTGTTCCAGTTAGGGTCAAGTTCACGCCAGGCTACGGCTAGAATCAACACCACATAGGGCAAAGAGTAAATCCAGTGGGACCAGGCAACCGTAAGCCAGAGGCCGTCGGTGCCGGTCAACAAAGCCGCTGCCTGCCAGCCGAACAGCAGTGTTACCTGTGGCACAAGCAAAGGCACGTACCACAGCCAGTCCAGTTGCGGCACGCTCCCCCGGCGCTCGCACTCAAGCCACGCTATAGCAGCTGAAACTGCTAACAGTACTGTGGTGATAGCCAGTAACAGGGTAGTGATCATGGGTGATAAAAACTCACCGGATCGCGCTGTCCAGTTGTTCAGGGTCCAGTTGGTCGGCAGGGTGTGTGGAAATCGCCACCGTTGCGTGAAGCTCCAGATAAACAACAGCGCCACGGATGCAATGCTAACGGTCAGCAATAACGCAACAACACCCTGTGCACTCTTTCGAAGGTAGGGCAAAGCTCTGCCTCTTTGACCGCTTTCACGACGGTTGCTGGCTATGTGGTTGATGATTTTCTCGAGCACAAACACAAAGCAAAAAACGATAGCTACCCCTGCTGCAAGCACTAGTGCGCCGGCTGATGCTGTTGCGCGTGAGTCGGGATCGCTCACCAGTGATAGCAGGAACACGGAAAAGGTTGGAGGGTTACCAGGGCCCAATAGTATTGCAACATCTACAACGCTTAGGTTAAACGCAAGGATAATAAGCAGAGTTAAACGAATGCGAGGATACAGCAATGGCAGAATGAGTCTGCTCCAGCAACGGGCCGGTGCATAACCCAGCGTGCGTCCGATGCGCAGAGCGGCATCGACATTGACAGCGGGTAGTTGTGCGGCAGCGGCCAGCAATAAAAACGGTGTCTCTTTTATCACCAGGCCGATGATAAGTGACCATCCACCACTGTCGGGAATGACCCATAAATCAGGGGGCCTTGTCCAGCCGGATACCGCAGGCGAGGTCAGTCTGACCAACCAACCGCTTGGGGAAATCAGGAATAAAAGCCCGACCGCTATTGCTGCATGAGGTACCGCAAGCAGTGGCGGCAGCACGCCGTTGAGCCAATGCCATAGTCGTGTTCCGTGAGCACACACCAGGGATAACAGAGTCAGTAGTAGTGCGAGAACCGTTGCAATAATTCCCGTCTTAAGGGACAGGTAGATCGATGGCCAGAAGCGTGGATCGGCAAATAGCTCCGAAAAGCCATTTCCAGGCGCGAGCTCGGGGGCCAGACCGGTGGCCGGAATAATAGTACCGAATAAGCCGACAGCGATTGGCAGGCAGAATAACAGCGCCAGCAAGACACCCGTGAATCGAATCATCTTAGTGTTTGAGGTATTTGATTGCGCAACACCGCCAGGGCATGGCGGTGCTGCTGCGTTTTTTGTCCCGGCACGTTAATTTTGGGGTTTGAGAGGCTATGATGTGTTCACTGGTGAGGCAGCTCATGCTGCTTAAAACCCCTTCTATTTCCCGTATCGCTTCAGCCAGGCTTGTTCAATGGCGGTGGCCCAGGATGCGTGTGGTTCAGGTAGTGTTTTGCCGGAGCCGATCGGTAGTGCCCATGGACCGAGATCAATGGAGGCGAACAGCGCTTTTCCCGCTGTATCGAGTTTATCAATGGCAAGCACCGTCGGGTCTCCCCAATATTGTGGATCTGCCTTGCGTGCCTGTGCTTCGGGGGATAACAGAAAGTTCGCCACGATCATGGCGCCGGCTTTGGCTTTGGCATTATAGGGAATGGTGACAAAATGCGTGTTGCCGATGGTGCCTTCGTCAAAGGTGTAAGTGCGCACGGTCTCTGGCAATTGCCCGCTTTTTACCGCAGCACTTGCCTCGTTGGGGTTAAACGAGATGGCGATGTCTATTTCGCCGTCATCAACCATTTGTCTGGTTTTTTCAGCGCTGGTGGGCCAGCTTTTACCTTTACCCCACAGGAGTGGATGCAGTGCATCCAGGTAATTCCAGAGTGGGGTCGTAACGGCCTCGAAATCCGCCTGATCAACTGGCTGTGCGAGTGCTGATTTTTGATCGGTTAGTTGATGCAGAAATTGTTTGACCATGGTGGTGCCAAGGAAGGCAGGTGGTGCGGGGTAGGCAAACCTTCCACCATTCTCGACATATTCCAGTAGTTCAGTGGCTGAGCGGGGAGGTTTTTCGGCGACTGCTGTATCGTATATAAAGACCAGCTGCGCGCCACCCCAGGGCGACTCGAGGCCCTCAACCGGAACTGAAAAATCCATTGTCAGGGATTCTGAATCCTGCAGACGGGCGGCGTTGGGGAGTGAGTGTGCAAATGCACCCCAGACAAGTTGTTTGTTTTTCATGGCGGCAAAATTCTCACCATTCACCCACATGAGGTCGACGTTGCCTGCTGTGTCTCTGCCTACTGCCTTTGCGGCTTCTACCTGACTGACGATTTCTGCGATATCACCGATTTTTACGTGTTCCAGCTTTACGTCGTATTCGTTTTCGATGCTTTTAGCTGCCCACGACAGGTAGCTGTTGATGCGATCACTTCCACCCCAGGCATTGAAATACACCGTTTGGCCTTTTGCTTCATCGAGGATTTTTTCCCATGGTGCGTCAAACTCAGTGGCACTGGTGGTGGCAGGAGTGACACTGATAAGCACTGCGGCACTGAGGTTGCGCAATTTCTTACAATGGTTTAACAGGTGTTCCAGTCTTATCATTAGGTGACTTCTCGCTACTGCTGTCGTGTTAGTGGAATGAATAGAGCGGCAGTTTAACAGGTTGACCTATCAATCGTAACCTTCACTCGATGCATGTAGGGACAGTGAGTTTGGCTAAAAGTTACATGGATGCGCGATTATAATCAAAGAATGTCGCATCGGTGAAGGAGGTTGGTCCCTCCGGTGTGCAACAGGTTCACTGAGGAAAGGACTGAGACGTCAATTGTCACCACGAAATCAAAATGACAAAGCCGGTACCGGCCTTTGTTGACCTCTGACTCAGGGTTTTGTGGCTGGCTGGAGCCTGCCTGACAAGGAATGAACTACTGGCAGTGGTATTGGCAACTGATCAGTTTATGAAAAAACAAACAATACCCGCATACAGACGTCAATTGATCGAATACTCGGGCAGCAAGCAGCGCATCCCGTGTGACTCTCGATTATCGGACAGCGCGCTGTGTTGCGTACAATTCGACTCGCCGGTTGCGAGCCCGGCCATCTGCCGTTGAATTGGTAGCGATTGGTTTGCGCGCCCCGTAGGCTTTTGCTGCCATACGTGAATAGCTAATGCCCTGTCTGGACAAAAATCCAACGACGGCACGGGCTCTGTTTTCGGATAAAAGCTGATTATTGTTTTCACCACCATTGCTGTCGGTGTGTGCTGCGACGAGTATATTTGCCGTTGGGTGTTGTTTCAGGGTGTAGCTCACTCCGGCAAGAATGTCGATGGCCCTGTCTGTCAGTATTGCTGAATTCGGCTGAAAGGTAACGCCTTCAAGTGTGCCTGAGAACACTGCACAGCCGTTGCTGTCGACCGTAGTGAGCAAAAGGGTGGAAGGGCATCTGTCGTTGTTGTCGGCGACACCATCGCCGTCACTATCTGTGGGTACATTGGCAGCAACAGTGGGTAGAGAAGCGAGCACCGGTGTCGGCTCTGGTAATGTTTCTGTGACCCGCCGGGCACTCAACTGCGGAGCAGCAGCGATTAAATTGTTTTGTTTTTTCTTGCCGAAACGATACATCAGGCCAAGCTGTGCGTATTGGGCGTCTGTGTTAAAGGAAATTAACTCTCCACGGATACCGATGCCACTTCTGGTGTTGTATTCCATGCCGGCGCCAAACAAGACCTGGGTTTTGTTCGTGGTGAAATTGACGTTGCCAATGGCACTGTTTTTCAATTCTGCTGCACCCAGGCGGGCGAAACCGGTAAAGCCGCGGCGTTTATATTTGTCGCGATTTTTACCAGCGTAGTAAAGCGCGCTGATACCGTTGAAGTGGTAATTAATTCTTCCCGCGGGACTAAATCCGGCACTGCCCAGATCTGATGAATGCAGCTCAGCAGACAAATGTTTGTTGATGTCTATTCCCAGTGTGGCCTGACCCGCGCCGGCGTTTTTATCGTTCAGGGCTATATTCTGGCTGCCGCTGATATTCGGTTCCAGGTGACTTACACCCAGACCGGCTGCCGCGTAGACATTGAAGACTAATTTGTCATCGACAACGGGCACGTTACCCGGCATTGCCGCTGCGAGTACGGGTTCTTCACTGGTGTAGAGATTGTCAGTGGTGTAGTCCAGGTAGTCCTGATCATTTTCGAACAAGCTTATCGTGGAACAACCCGACAATAGCAGCGCAGGTAAAGTTGCACCGGCATATGCCAATCGTGAAAATATCAAACGCTTTGGTGCCTTTTTCATTGGTGCTCGATCCAGCTCTTGTTCAGTCTATATTGAGGTCGCGGTACTTGACGAAACTCCTGTCACGGCCGGTGCAATATTTGTGCTCATGCAAATTGATACCACGTACAACAGCGTGACGGTGGTCGTAAAATGAGGTGTCGTTTGATGTTTTGGCTAAAACAGAACAGAAAACTGACCGCAGCTGACTGAAAGTGCCGGCGGGATCTCACATCAGGTGACTTGACAGGGTGCCGGTGGAAACAGATGGCCGAAGACTGCGACCAGGGAGCACAGCGGCGTTGTTCGATGGCTACTGTGCAATAAGGTGGTTTAATTCACGGCGTGCAGTGCAGGACGGCCACACAATACATTGGCGATGTCAGTAGCGGCCATGCGGGCAACACTATCCAGGCACTCCCAGGTTGACCCCGCCATATGGGGTGTCAGCATGAAATTCGGCGCTGAGAACACCGGGCTTGCCGGGTCGGGCGGTTCGCCCTGCATTACATCCAGAGCGGCACCTGCCAGATGACCACTGTTCAGTGCATCAGCCACTGCGGATTCATCTACCAACGCGCCACGGGCGCAGTTAACCAGTAGTGCGCCTTTTTTCATGGTGGCAATGGATTGCTGACTAATTAGATTGGTCGTCGCCGCTACCGCCGGTGCGTGCAGTGTAATGATGTCTGATGTTGCTAATAACTTTTCCAGACTCACCGCTTCAGAGCCGTGAGACTGCATGGTGGTTGCGTCTATCAGTGGATCAGAGGCGATAGCGTTCATTCCGAAAGCAGCGGCAATCTTTGAGACTCTCTGGCCTATTTGCCCGAAGCCTACAATACCCAGTGTTTTACCGCGAAGCTCAAGGCCGGTGTGGCGCGCTTCATCCCATTGGTTTTTTTTCATCGCGAGTTCTGCACTTTGCGGTATTTTCCGGAGCAGAGAAATCATCAGTCCAAATGATAGCTCAGCAACAGCGTCTGCATTAGCGCCGGGGGTATTAGTCACAATAATTCCACTTTTGCTGCAGGCATCTACGTCTACAGGATCGACACCGGTGCCGTGCACGCCAATTACCTTCAGTGAGGGTAATCTTGCGATCAGTGAGCTAGTTATATAGCCGGATCGCAACAACAGGCCACTGGCACCTTGTAGTTGCTGTGCGCATTGTGCTTCCTCGCTTTCTGATAGCTTCTTATAGGGAATGTGGATCGCTTTGAATGAAGCTATGCCACGCAGTGCTTTTTCTACCGGCAGTTCGCTGATCGGCAGGTCCGGGTTAACGGCCAGAGCAACCCATTTATTGTCAGTCAAAAACAGTCTCCATATAGTGATCGGAGTTTACGATGGCTTCAATTACTGTCGGGCCGTCTGTCTTGAATGCCTGTTGGAGTGCTGTCACCAGTGCCGGGCCGTCCGCCACACCGACAGCGGGTACACCAAAGTAGTGTGATGGTGGTTCCTGATAAGCGCCGGGCTCAACCTTCGATCCGTATATTTCGTAGTTGCGGCGATGTTGTTTTATCTGGATCAGACTGAGCCATCGGTCATCTATTACTACTACCGGTATCTGTAGTTTTAACCGGCGTGCAACGGCTAGTTCGCCGCAGGTCATTTGAAAACAACCGTCGCCGATTAAACAGACTACCGGGTGGTCGGGGCGGGCAATCTTCGCCGCTATAGCCGCCGGCAGGCCGAAGCCCATTGAAGACCAGCCGTTAGTGATTAGAAATGTCTTTGCACTGTGAGCAAACCACTGACTGGCAATTTGGTGAGTGTGGGCTCCGACATCAAATGAAAGAATACCGTCACGGGGGAGCCCGTCGCGCACAATATCTATTACTTCGTGTGGTTTGAAACCTTCTCCCTGTGGTCTCAGGGATTGTTGAAATTGTTGCCGGTGCTGGTTGATTTCGCTGTCTGTCCATTCAGTGGTGGTGGCGGCGAGGTCTGCCAGTTTTTGCATGGAGTGATCGAGGTCGCCCGAGATTGTGGCAGCCAGGTTAACTGACGCTGCGACATCCGGCGGCTCTATATCGATGCTCAGTACCGGCACGTCTTTAACCCACGCTTCATATTCGACTTCGATGGTGTCATAGCCAAGGCCGATTATCAGGTCGCTGCTTTGAAGCAGCTTTCTTTGTAGCTGACGTTTGGAGCGTTCTATACATCCCAGTGCCAACGCATGATCGTCGTCGATCAGGCCTTTGGCCATGGTGGTGGTGGCAAAAGGAATATTATGCTTTTCCAGAAAATCACTAAGCAGAGATGTTTTTGTCATGCGCATGGCAGAAGCGCCGATCA
The DNA here is from genome assembly GCA_937922015.1 of uncultured Granulosicoccaceae bacterium. Lineage (GTDB taxonomy): Bacteria > Pseudomonadota > Gammaproteobacteria > Granulosicoccales > Granulosicoccaceae. The sequence goes on along the minus strand of CAKZVB010000129.1, from coordinate 3,398 downwards.
CGGCCACAGGACGGCTTGCTGCTCTGATTAGTTTGATCGCTGCTTCAAACTCGGATTCAGGAGCTTCGGGCAGCGGGGTGGGTGCGACAGCGTCGGGAACATCTGCTTTAGCGTCAGCCAGTGACACGTCTTCAGGCAAGTCGATGTGCACGGGTCCCATGGGTTCGGTGGTGGCTATGGTAATCGCTTGTTGAATAACTTCGGCGACGTTATCGAAATTTGCGGCCAGTGTGGCTTTGGTGATTGGCCGGAACAACGCGTGATGATCAATCATCATTTGAATGCGTCGACCAAGCTGGTTTGAATTCAGGTTGCAGGTGATTGCGATGAGCGGAGATCTATCAAGGTAGGCACTGCCCACACCGGTCGCCAGGTTGGTAGCCCCCGGGCCTAAAGTACCGATACATAGGCCGGGGATATTGGTCAGTCTGCCGGTGACATCCGCGCTAAACGCGGCAGAGCCTTCGTGTGCGGTGAGGACAAACTCTATACCTCCTTTGCGCATTGCTTCGATAAAAGGCAACACATTGCCACTGGGGATACCGAAGCCATGAGTGACACCGGCGTTTGCCAGTGACCGAACCATCAGGTCTGAGTTATTCATTTAGCAGTGTTCGTGTTGATTTGAAATTTATTATAACGGTGCCGGGCCGGCAGTGCTCGAACATTGTTGTGTGGTAGTATGCCACCTCACTGGTTAAAGACTACGGCGGGCGGGTCATGGAAAATAGTGTGTCGCATAACCGGATAGAGTCTGTCCGGCAGCTGGAAGAGATCTACGGCGAACCACCAAACACATCGCTGGTGAAAGAGCTTGATTTCATATCGCCGCACTATCAGGCGATGATTGAAAAGTCCCCCTTTGTTTTGTTTGCCACGGTCGGTAGCGGCGGTCTGGACTGCTCTCCGCGTGGAGATGCGCCCGGTTTTGTAAGGGTGGTTAATGACACGACCTTGCAGATGCCGGACCGACGGGGTAACAATCGACTGGATTCATTGCGAAACCTGATTGAAGATTCCAGAGCGTCTTTGTTATTTCTGATTCCCGGCGTTGGTGAGACTCTGCGAGTTAACGGCCACGCGATAATCTTAACAGATGAGCCTTTGCGGCAATCTTTTGCGATAAAAAACAAAGTGCCGGCCACTGTGATCCAATTTAAAGTTGATCGTGTTTATTTTCAATGTCAAAAAGCATTGGTAAGGTCTGGTTTGTGGGATCCTGCTACACAAATTGAGCGTTCTGAACTGGCAAGTACCGGCACCATGTTAAAGGCGATGTCAAAGGGTTTTGATGGTGATCAGTACGATCGTGATTATCCACAGAGGCTGAAAGATTCTTTGTATTAACAGCCAATCCGTTGGCAGCGGCAGTTCTGTACTCAGCCTGCGGATGTAATTTTAACCGTGCAGCAAAATGTCCTGCGTCAGGGATTTATCGTAGCGGCCAGTGCTTTTGCAGCAGCCATACGAGCCTTAGCGCCACCTTTTAAGTCCATGGCGAAAAACCCGTGAATCGTATCTGCTACATGCACCTTTTCCACAGCGACACCCGCGGCGATCAGTGAATCTGCATAATTTACTCCGTCGTCTCGCAGGGGATCGAACCCCGCTGTAAGCACCCACGCCGGTGGCAGTTTTGTCAGATCGGCGTTTAGTGGTGCTACACGAATATCATTTCGATTCAAAGGCGACGGCATGTACTGATCCCAGAACCATTGCATCATAGTGCGGGTCAGAAAATAGCCATCAGCATTTTCCTCGTAACTAGGCGTGTCACAGGCGGCATCTATAGCGGGATAAATTAATAACTGTTGCGCCAGTGACAGCCCTTTGTCCCTGGCAGCAATGGCAGCACACGCAGCGAGGTTGGCGCCGGCGCTATCGCCGCCAATGGCGATTCGGGAAGGGTCGATATTTAGACTGGCCGAATTAGCGATGACCCACTCAGTTGCCAGTAAGCTGTCATCGAATGCGGCGGGAAAGGGTGCCTCTGGTGCGAGTCGGTAATCGACAGAAATAACGGTGCACCCTGAGTGTTTTGCCAGATCTCTGCAGGGCAGGTCGGCGGTGTCGAGATTGCCCAGCACCCAGCCACCACCATGCAGCCAAACCAGTGCCGGTTGCCTGCTGTTGTCGTTATTCCTATATACACGTATGGGTATTGAGTGAGTATTGGCAGGGATGATTTGATCGCTTATGCTGTGAACAGGGGTCGGGTTATCAACAACACTACGTAGTGTTGCGAAAGCATCGCGTGCCTGCGGGGCGGTGAGCGTGTCAAGCGGGGGTATATTAGCCTGTTCCATTTGAAGCAGCGCTTGTTGCGCTTCAGGGTCGAGTTTGATCACCGTTTCTGTTCCTCGTCCGGTACGTGAGGCTGTGATTCCGTGGCAGACTCAATACCGAATAGATAAATTCAAAGAGGTGGATTAACTGACAATTGCGCCGTTAATCGCAAACAGAAGTCTATTTGATTTATTTCCGCTTTGCAGAAATTCTTCGTGCGCGGACCAGTGGAGGAACCGCACCACCTGGACCGGTGCTTTACAGATTTTTGACGCTAATTGCACCTTGGCATTTATTTGTACCAGCTACTTCTTCTCAATACCCGCGTGTGCCTGTGAACCCCAGAGTGATTTGACTCGTTTGTCGCGGCCACAGGAAGTCCTGTAGTACTTGTATCTGATCGGGTTCTTTTTGTAGTAGTCCTGGTGATAACCTTCGGCAGGCCAGAATTTGGCAGCGTCTTCTATAGGAGTCACGATTGGTGACTTTAATACGCCGGACGCCATTAGTTTTTCTTTAGATAATCTAGCGCCGTTTTTTTGGGTTTCGTTTCTGGCATAAACGGCCGTGCTATAGCTGTGACCTCGATCGCAAAACTGCCCGCCAGCGTCAGTCGGGTCTACGCTGCGCCAGAATACTTCGAGTAACGCTTCGTAGCTCACCTTTGACGGATCAAAAATAATCTCGACAGCTTCCCTGTGTTTACCGGCGTGGTGATTTTTGTAGGTCGGTTTGTCGGTGTTTCCGCCGGTATAGCCGGACGTAGTTGATAACACTCCCGGAACTTTGTCAAAGTCCGATTCGACACACCAGAAACAGCCACCGGCAAAAATGGCGGCGTCTGTGTCCTGGGCAAATACACTGGTAACCGCTATGAGCGATAAGATAGCCGCAGCGGCTGCCTGTGGAAGTTTGAAAACGTTCATCGTAGCGTTCCTGTGGGTGGTACCGTCATGGGTATAAGTGTAGTTAGTAGTTTGAAGTCAGTTCTAACAAAACTATACTTAATGTGTAACAGTTTCCATTGCTTTTAGTGGAGGTGTCGTCGGTAGTGCATGATTAACACTATGCGATACCTTATTAGCGCCTGACGAATCGAAACAGCACCAAAC
>CAKZVB010000128.1 GCA_937922015.1 uncultured Granulosicoccaceae bacterium | reverse complement strand
ATCGGTGAAGATATTCTTCCTGAAAATGTTGACTTCGATCTGATTGATCACTTTGTCAAAGTCACCGATAAAGACGCTGCCATCATGACGCGCAAGCTTGCAAGAGAAGAAGGGCTTTTCTGCGGCTGGTCCTGTGGCTCGGCAGTTGCCGGTGCCCTTGAATGGGCAAAGGACAATATGACCGACGATGACGTTATGGTCATCATCCTTCCTGATCACGGTACCCGCTATCTGGGCAAAGTCTACAGCGACAGCTGGATGAAAGATCACGGCTTTCTGGAAGAGAGAGACTATTCAACAGCGGGTGACATCATCGGTGGCTATGCAGCCGACAGGTCAATGTTAAGCATTGATGTTGATACCAGTATCAGTGAAGCAGTGCGGCTGCTTACCGAAGCGAATTTGTCGCAGGCCCCGGTGACAGAAAACGGCACGTTTGTGGGTAGTCTTATCGATTCCAGATTGTTATCCACCATCATCGACAGCCCCGAGATCAAAGAGCAACCGGTATCCGAGGTCATGGGTAAACCGTTTCAAATTGTGCCGAAAGACACCACGCTTGACGTTCTTGCTTCAATAATCAACAGAGACAACCCGGCAGTTCTTGTGCCTGACGGTGGAGATTCAATGCGTATTATTACCCAGCACGACGTTCTCAAGGCGGTTACCGAAGCTTAATCGCGGTATCATACATTTTGGTATTCAATAGCGTGTTGATCTCTGGCTTTGGAATAGTATGAAACTCAAAACGATTATTGCTGTTGGGCTTGGATTCTTAGTAATTGCAGGGTGCGCACCTTCGCGAACAGATCTGTTCCAAAGTGGCAACAGCGAAGCGCGGGTCAGTAAACTCGATCGCAAAGTAAAAAGTACCGCTGGTGCCGGAGGTGCAAGCGGTAATTCCAGTAGTGTAATCACTGAGATCTATGCAACTGACAAGTGCCAGGCGGTGTCTCGGGGCGGCTTTATATGGCTGACTGACCAGGTTGTGCTGGAAGATCTGCTGACTCCTCTGGGAGCAGAAGCTGCGACTGAGATAACTACCAAAGTGAATTTTGACCTGCAAGGTGTATTAATGGTTGATTTCGGTACAACGCCAACACCGGCTTATCGTGTAAAACTGATGCGGGACAAATTGCAGCTGGACGGTCCAAAGGCGATGGTGCAGGTCGATCTGGTCAAACCGGCTGCCGACAAAAAGATGGTCCAGGTGGTGTCACATCCATGTGCCTTATACGCGATGCCAAGGCTCGGCTATACCACACTCGAGGTTCAAAGCGGCCTCGGAGATGTGTTTACTACCTTCAGCAATTGAGCATTGCCTGTCAAAATATTTCCATAGGCAGAGTAGCGCGTCTGCCGCGCGACAGACGCATAGTTACCGGATGATTAATCTGGTTTGAATATCCGGCAGTTAAAAGAGTACGGGCATTCCAACCGGGAAGTCGAATACGATATTTACCAGCATCGTGACGCTCAATTACCTATGTGTTACGCCCTGGTCGCTGAAAAAAACACCAGACTGTAGTCGAACCGACGCCGCAACATGAGCGGCGTGTTTGTGTGTGACTCGATCTGCTATATTTTTTTAACGTCGAATCCATCTGCGGTATCAACGACCTCATATCCCTGTGCGGCCAGGCCGTCACGTGCGGCATCTGCAGCGGCCCAGTCTTTGGCCGCTCTGGCTTCCTGTCTGGCTTTTGCCATCGTCATTATTTCTTCAGGGATTTCTGCAGCAACGGCGGGTGCCCATGCTGATAATTCGAGACCGAGCACTTCGTCGAAAAGGTTTACGGTGGCCTTTTTATCTGCGTCAGGTACATCGTTGTCTTTGATAAGTTCCCAGATCAGGGCAATCACGCGTGAGGTATTTAAGTCATCGTTTATGTACTGGCGAAACTTATCTTCGTATTGCACAGCGATATTGCCACCATCCGGCCATGCGTAGTAGCTATCGCGCATGCGGGTCAGTGCGGTGTTGGCGCTTTCCAATCCCTCCCAGCTAAAGGCGATGTCACTGCGATAGTGCGCCAGTAAGCATAAGAAACGATAGGCGATGGGGTCGTGCCCTTTCTCGATGAGTGTGGCTGTGCGCAGGAACTCGCCGGAGGATTTGGACATTTTGTTTTTATCTGTCTGCAGGAAGTATCCGTGCATCCAGTAGTTTGACAGATTGGTGCCATAGCATGCCCGGGCCTGCGCTATCTCGTTGCTATGGTGAATAGGGATGTGGTCTTTACCGCCGCAATGAATATCAAACAATGGCCCGAGGTACTTTGCGGCCATTGCCGAGCATTCGATATGCCAGCCCGGAAATCCCTTGCCCCAGGGGCTTTCCCATTCCATTTGACGTTGTTCGTCTGCAGGGCTGAATTTCCATAGCGCAAAGTCAGTGACATTGCGTTTTTCACCTTTATCGACACGTGCACCTTGCTGTAGTCCTTCAATATCGAGTCTTGCCAGGTAACCGTAATCGGGATCCTGGCTGGTATCAAAATAGATGCCGTCGCTGGTGGTGTAGCACATGCCTTTGGCGTCTATCTGTTTTATTGCCTCGATTTGTTCGGCAATGTGATCAGTAGCTTTGCAGAGTGTGGTCGGGGTTTTTATGTTGAGCAGTTGCAAATCTTCCATAAAGGCTTCGGTGTAGATTTCGGCAATTTCCCACGCCGTTTTACCCATGCGTGCAGCGCCTGCGGCCATTTTGTCCTCGCCGTCGTCAGCGTCTGAAACCAGATGGCCGACGTCGGTGATGTTGACCACATGGTGTACCTTGTACTGATTCAATTCCAGCACGCGACGCAGAACATCTTCGAAAATATAGGTGCGCAGATTGCCGATGTGGGCGTAGTTGTAGACTGTCGGGCCACAGCAGTAGAGTCCGGCTTCGCCCGCTTTGATGGGAACGAATTCGCGGGTTTCGCGTGCGTAGGTGTCGTAGAGTTTCAGGGTCATTTGTTTTTTCTGTTAAATCGTGGCCGGTGGTGTCGGAACCGGTCAGGTGCTCTGGTTGGACGGATATTCTCCGTGATAGGACCAGTGACCTTCGCTGCGGTGCCATGAGCGGTACAGATGGCGTTTTTTATCGGCTTCCTCGAAGTCGATAAACTCGCTGCGGTAGTGACCGGTCTCCTGATTGTTCAGGTATTGTACCTGACCTTTCTCCAGTGCGGCTTCAAACCAGAAGTGCGGTTGCTTGCTTATTTCGTCTATTGCATCCAGTGCATCGACCAGAGCAGTGTCCATTGTGGCCTCTGCAACTTCATAGCCTTTGCGCACAAGCGAGGTGTTGGCCCGGGCGCGTAGCCGCTGGCCGCCGTCCGGTGATGTTGTCCAGCTGAAGTACGGCGCCCAGGTGACGGGTGGGGCACCTTCCGGGTGTTCCTTTTGTCTGTCGTAGTACATTGGCTGATACAGCCTTTCAAGCACATGAGGGAAGGATTTTGCAATCTGATCATGCAGGGCGTACAAGCTGCAAAAGCGACTGACGCCTCCCTTTTTGGCCGGGTGGCGGCAGAACAAGCCGACATACTGCGGTGTAACACGGCCAAAGGCGTTGTCGGTGTGGAAGTTGAGTTCAACGTTGGTAACCGAGCCCCGAACACCGTAGCCGAAGGCTGCGCCGGTGTTGCGAACATCGTAAATCATCTGACTGTTATGTTTTTGCGAAACGGGCTGGCCAATAAGCTGGCCGAGTAGCCAGAATACTTTGGCCATTGTGTCGGTGGGGTAGTCATCTACCGGCAATTTATCGGCGACTGCAAATCCCACTGTGTTGTCAAGGGTGTTTTTTAATTGTTTGAACAGTTGGCGACAGTGCGGGATATTAAAGTTGTCTGCCAGCATGGGCAGTTCAGTATCGGCCGGATGATGGTCGCTGTGGCGGCGGTCCTGAATGACTGATGCAAGTGTGCGGATTTCATCAATCGCTTTGTCATCGAAGCTAAACAGCCAGTCAGCAGGTTTGATATCGGTGCCAAGCCATGCTCTTTTATTGTCCGGCACGGTCAATACTGGTGTTACCTCATGGCTGCAGTCGAGAAAGTTTGTGCCTGCCATTGTGTGATCCCTGTTTTAAAGCGAAATTAAGGGTGATAACCGGCGGTGATTATTCATCAAAAACCACTGTGATGCGTCGATTCAGTTTACCCTTTTTCTCTACCTTTTTAACCATGACAGGCCCGATTTCACCGCTTGTGGCAACGTGTGTTCCGCCGCAGGGCTGAAGGTCGACGCCTTCGAAATTGATTAAGCGCACCTTGCCGGTACCCGTCGGCGGTGGTGCTGACATGGTGCGTACCAGCCCCGGGTTGGCTTTTAGCTCATCGTCTGTGATCCAGGACATATGCATTGGATGGTCTTCGAGTATCAGCCGGTTGAGTTCGCTTGTGACGTGGTCCTTGTCAATAGTCTCCGGCAAATCAAAATCGAGTCTGCCGCGTCCGTCCTGAATACTGCCGCCGGTAACTTGTGCAGGAATAACCGCGCACAGCATATGGAGGCAGCTGTGCATCCGCATGATCCGGTGTCGGCGCTGCCAGTCGATGGTCAGGGTGACAGAGTCACCGATACTTACCGGCACCTGGTCTGTGGTCTGAATTGCGTGAATATGTTCGGCAGTTTCGCGATCTTTGAAACTGTCTGTGATGGTGATAATAGATCCGTCAGCGGTCTCGCAGTGGCCGGTGTCACCCGGTTGACCGCCGCCGGTCGCATAGAAAATTGTCTGATCAAATTGCAGGCCGCGTTCGTCAACAGCGGTCACTATGGCAGTAACTGTTTTTATGTAGCTGTCTTCACGAAAAATCTCTATGGTCATTTTAGCTGCTCGGTCCATGGACGGGTGTATTATCTCATATCACTACTAACCTACAAGCCGTTTATCTGGTGAGGTCGCAAGCATAACGAATTAATCCGATGTGTGGCGCTTGACCTCAAGTGCACTTCAGGCTTTAGACTACAGGCTGTTCTGGACAGGTGGAGAAAAAAATGACACAACTTGAACATGTAAACATCACAGTGCCGGATGTCGATGCAGCATTGCGCTTTCTGAAAATTGTGGCTGCGGATTTTGTCGTTCGCAAAGATGGCGTGGCGGAACTGGGCTACCGATGGGTCCATGTGGGCAATGATCACAGCTACATCGCTTTGCAGGCAGCACATAATGTTGCGCAGGCACAATTGCCACGTGAGCCTTATGTAAACCATGGCATCAATCATCTGGGTTTGATCATTGATGATGCAATATCCATAGAAGAAAAACTGCTAAATGCAGGTTATCGTCGAAATGGACCGTTGGTTAAGGATTCATACCGGCGCAGGATATATTTTTATGATGATGCGGGGTTTGAGTGGGAGCTGGTAGAATACCTGAGCGATCAGCCCGAGCAAAAGTATCTGTATGAGTAGGGCGTCTTTCCTCGCGGGTAACACAGACTAACACAGACTAAAACAGCTACGATAATCACGGTAAGACACAATGACTACACTTGATATTATAAATGTCGGTCACCCGACATTGCGGGAAATCGCAGCTGAAATACCGGTTGATGAAATCAAAAGTGCGCAGATACAACGGTTGATCGACGACCTGATCGACACCAAGCGCGCGGCCAACGGCGCAGGTATAGCGGCCAGTCAGGTAAATGTTGCCTTGCGATTATTTGTTGTGGAGGCTGGCAGCAATCCGAAATTTCCATTCAAACCGGCTTATCCGTTAACGGTGATGATCAATCCCAAAATCAGCTTTCAGACCGCGGAGCGGTTCGAAAATTTCGAAGGCTGTCTTTCTATTCCCGGTCTTCGCGGTGTGGTACACCGCTGTCCGGTAATCAGAGTTCAAGGCTATAACCGCGACGCCGAAAAAGTAGACTTTGAAATACGTGGAGTGTCAGCGGGCATTTTTCAACACGAAGACGATCATCTGAATGGTGTGCTGTATACCGACAAGCTGACTGATACTAAAACGCTCTGCACAGTCGAGGAATTTTCTACCCGTTACGAAAAAAAATACAAAGAGATGGTAGTGAATGTAGAGCAGGCATACGGGCCGGTTTGAGGATTAGCTATCGCATGTTACACAAGCTATTGCAGCTAAAATTTACCAAAACAGATGGTTTCTGATTCTTCTGTCCACAGGGGGAATTTTTCCATCGAGTGGATGAACCATTCGTGTTGCAGCCAATGCTTTAACCAATTGATGGTGTGGGGATAAGGGGCTGAATTAAACCAATCTAAATCAACATTGGCAAATTGTCGAACGAATGGCATTAACGCGACATCGGCAAGGCCGGGAACATCGCCAAACAAAAAAGCTTGTACGCCAAGTTGTTGTTCAATCATTAATAGTGTTTCTTCACAGCGTTGCCGGTACCAGTTTCGGGCCTGTTGCGGATAGGCGATGTGGTATTTATATCGATCCAGCCAGTGTTTAAAAGTTTTATCGTATTGTTGATCTATAATCGCGGCACACTGATTTGTGTCTGCTGATAGCAACCCCTGCGAATCAGACTGTTCCAGCGCCCAGTGCATAATTTCCAGGCTCTCATCGATAACGTCACCGTGCGGCAGGACCAGAACCGGTACTGTCGCCTTTGGCGATGCCGCCAGCATTTGTTGTGGTTTATCCCGCAGTGTTATTTCACGCAGTTCTACACACTGCCCGGATGCCAGTAACGCCATTCGTGTTCGAATAGCGTACGGGCAGCGCCTGAAGCTATAGAGAACGGGTAGTGATTGCTGTTTATTCAATGGTTTTTTAGGCGGCTAGCTGCAAAGTTCCGCAACACCCAGGTCTCTGGCTGCGGTGTTAAGTTCATGGACGGTTTTCTCCGGCAGGGTGATACCTGATTGAAGATTCTGCCGCTCGGTCACGACTTCGATCTCACCCGGATAGTATATCTCGTCGGTACCCGGCGCTTTGGGGGTTGCCTTGATTCTACTAATAAGGTCTTCCATATCAGCGTTAAATTCAATCAAGGGGCGGAATGCCTCGATGTTGAGTGCAATTGCCATATGACCGACACCGCTGTCGCCCTCGGGAGCATATGGGCCGTTGACATCATTAGCAAACTTACTTCCAGTCAGCACACCCGACAGCATGTCCATCATGGTGGAGATTGCATAGCCTTTGTGGCCGGCGAGAGGGAGAATATTGCCGGCAATGCCTGCTATTGCATCCGTGGTCGGATTGCCGTGTTTATCTGTTGCCCAGCCATCGGGAATTGCTTGAGAATGTTGTTTTGCCAGATACAGTTTTCCACGTGCGACGGCGGTGTTTGCGATATCCATAATCATTGGCGGGTGTTTGCCTGCAGGGGCTGATATTGACCAGGGGTTGTTGCCGATCAGTTTCTCACGACCGCCCCAGGGTGCCATTGCCGGGCTCGCGTTAGTGGATATAAATCCGACGCAGCCACTGACGGCCGCCATACGAGTGAAATACATGGCTGTGCCGAAATGACCAGAATTACGTACGGCTACGGCCCCGACACCATGTTGCTTTGATCGGGATATTGCCTCGTCCATCGAGCGGGCCGCCACGGTCTGGCCAATGCCGTTTTTCCCGTCAAGGACGGCGATTGCTCCGGCATCGACTATCAGTTCAGGTGGGGTGTCTAGCGTTGTAGCGCCGGATATCATTCGTGCCGCGTACCAGAAAGTCCGCATGACGCCATGAGATTGATGCCCCCACAGATCCGCCTGGCAAAGTGTGTCGGCCAGCAACTGTGAGTTCTTGTCGCCGACTCCAAGTGCGATATATACATTAGTGCAAAATTGGCGAATATCATTCGCGGTGACTATGTATGGAGGCATCACTATTCCTGCAGCCGTAGTGTTTGTTTGTCAGTCATAAAAGTTTACAAAAGTAATAAGATATTGAAAATATTAAATAATAATTTCATGGGTGCTGAAATAACTATAACTTGATACAGTATTTTCATTGGTTTTATTCTGCGGGGTTGTGTAATCTGGTCGACCGGTTAATAAAAAAAATGCAAATCACCGCAACGGCAGCCTTTACCTTCGTTGTGTGTTGCGGGATCGAATTTGTCAATGCGCTGAGCATCTCCCACCAAGGGTGCAATGCGGGTGAAAGGAAAAACCAATGTTATTTTTAAGTCGTAAATCCGGTGACACTGTCTTCATCGGTGATGAGATTACCGTCGACGGGCAGAATGTGCAAAGCGTAAAGCTTGTGGCAAAGCCAGAAACGGAAAAGACCGAACAGCGCGAAGAAGGCTGGCAGTCACAACCAGACAAGAAAATGTCGATGCAAAGGGATGGCTAGCGGTCGCTACCGATATCACTGCCGGCTATACAGGTAGCCGACACCTCTGACGGTTTTAATAATCGTTGGATCAGACGGGTCATTTTCGATTTTTTTACGCACACGACCAATGCGGATATCAATGCTTCTGTCAAACGGGTCACCAGCTCCTTTGTTGGTCATGCTGAGCAGGTTGTCGCGGGTTAATACTCTGTCCGGATTTTCAGCAAATATCCTGAGCAGATCAAACTCCATCGAAGTGACAGGTACGATATTGTCGTTATCGTCTTTGACGTCGCGGGTATTAAGATCAAGTTGGTATTTACCCAGAGGCAATCTGTTGTCAGGTAAATCTGCATCGGCCGCGGATACCGATGATGATGCTGCTGTGCGCCTGAGCACGGCTTTAACCCGAGCCATTAATTCTCGTGGCTCAAAGGGTTTTGTCACATAGTCGTCTGCACCGATTTCTAAACCCAGCACGCGATCAATTAAATCTCCAGAGGCGGTCAGCATAATAATCCCGACGTCGTGGTGCTCTCGAAGGTAGCGGGCGAGGGTAAAGCCGTCTTCTCCGGGCATGGATACATCGAGAAGCACGATGTCAACCTTGCGACCGGTAATTTGTTCCCGCATGGTCGTTCCGCCGTCTGCAGTAAGCACGTTGAATCCGTGCTTTTGCATATAGGTTCTGACCAGCCACCGTTGGTTTTCATCGTCATCAACGACCAGCACTGTCGAGGAATTTTCTATGTCCATTTCAGACGGTGGCTCTGTTTTATTCGAGACGGAATCTGCTGTAGTGTAACTCATAATTTGGAAAATCCCTTTTTCCTGACAAACTTATTAACCAACCACTGTTTCTTCGACCTCACATATCGGCGCCATGCTTTTCAGCAGCCGTATCGCTGCATGGCGATCCGCTTCGGAGGAGTACATGCCGCTTGTCGCAACGATGACCCCGTTTGCGGATTTTAAATTGAAATAGTACATACCGTGTGAAGACATGTTTAGAATGTAGCGCTTGTCGTCGAGGCAGTGTTTTTTTACCGCTCTAATGCCTTTTTTTGCACTGTCCTTTGATCGATAGCTTTCACTGCGCAGCACCATTTTTCCCTGGTCGTCAGTAATTGAAAAGCTGAATGCTGCGGAATTCTGCTCTGCACGACCTGCGGACGAATTTTTCTTTAATAGTATTTTCACTGCTTTCTCCTCGATTACTTCGTTTGATAATTGTTATGCTGTTTGACTGTCGATAGTGGCGGTGCCGATCAATTCGGCTGCATCATTATCATCGTTAGCGGGTTCTGTGTTGCCTGCTTGTTTTTTCTTTGTTTGTAACTGCAGATATGCCTCTTCGCGAAAAACACCGACTTCTTTGGGGGCTACCACGCCGAGTTTGACCCTGTTGTTTCGGGCTTCTAACACGGTGACCGTGATTTCGTGATCAATGAATATTGTTTCACCGCATTTTCGACTTAATATAAGCATTGGCTGTCCCTTCAATAGTTTTGAACTATGGTTGTAGAAGCTATGAGCCTATTATCGGACACGAGTTGTTCAGACGAGTATCAGTTGTGTATCAATCCCGCCTGGTTTGTATCATTTGTATCAAAATTATTTAAGCCATTGAAATAAAAGAATAATTATTTGAGTTTTTGTGTCGGTGGGTCGACAGCGCAGTGCGTACTTTGTGTGCTGTAACACGTTGTAACTGGTCGCTGGGCAGTCAGATTGCGGGAGCCCGGGCGGTTTTGCGAATCCAGACCGCCATTGTTGATCGCGTAGGGTGGTGGTTTATTGTTTTGTCGGAGCGCCGCGGCGTTGGGGGAGGAGTTAGGCGACGGGGTCTTCCGTCAAACGGTGAATGGTTTGCAGCAGATTCTGGAAATCTATGGGCTTGGTTTCGTAGGCGTCACAGCCAGCGCTAAGGGCGACTTCCCGGGCCTCAGGCAACACGTGAGAAGACACAGCGATAATAGGAATTTTAGCTGTCGACTCAATTGATTTAAGTAGTTTTGCAGCAGCCCAGCCGTCCATAACCGGCAGGTTTAAATCCATCAGGATCAGGCTGGGAAGTATTTTTTGCGCTACCGCAACTCCCGCTTTCCCATCGGTTGCAACGGTGACGTGGAAACCGCGCTTTTTAAGGCGTCTGGATAGCATATATGCGTTGTCTTCGTTGTCTTCCAGATACAGTATTGTTTTATCTGACATCGCAATCTAGAGTATTTAGTGGTATGGCGGAATTGTATCATTTTGGCTGGTCCAGGTGTTTTAGACGTGTAGATATAACCGCCCTTTATTCCAGAGTTATGCTAATCTCGATAATTTGTAAAATTTTTACAATTCCCTGCGGTAATCTCATCCTATGGAGCGTGGCACAATTTTGCGACTACAAAATTACTTCAAAAGAGCACCGACGGTGTACTTCCGGCAAAGAAAAGCTCTGACAGCGGTGGTTTGCTATTGGCTGTTCTGTGGTGCGTCACAGGCAGCTCAACAGGAATATGCACTTCACGTCGGGCCCAACGGCTACGCGCCTTTTGCACTGATCGACAGGTCCAATGATCAGGTCAGGTACTATGGCGTGATGTTTGATTTTCTGGACGCCTTTGAGGCCGAGCACCCGGAATTTAAGCGCAAAACGGTGTTGTTAACCCGCAAGCGTGCGAATGCTAAAATGGCAAAAGGAGAGGTAATTGATGTCATGATCAATAGCCCCTTGTTTGTCTCTTCTAAAATAAAAAAGCACTATAAGTTCACTGATACATTTCTTCACACAGAAGACAAAGTAATAACCCGAAAAGACCAGGATTTTTCCTATAAGGTGCCGGCGGACCTGCATGGAAAAACGGTTGGGACTATCCGTGGATACAGTTATGGTGAATTTGATTATCTGATTAAAAACGGTGTTGTCCTGGATACACGCGTCGATCACCACACGCAGGCCATCGGTATGTTGAGCAAGAATCGAATTGACGCCTATTTTGGCAATATGCACGTGACACCGCTCTACATCAAAGAGCTGGGTCTGAAAATTGATGATTTTGTTTTCTCTGAAACCTCTTTGTATGAATTTGATGTCGCCTTTGCTGTCAATATAAAGCGGCCTGAACTTTATCAAAAGCTGAACAGTTTTCTTCAGCGCTACATTGCTGACGGATCACTTGACGAGCGAATGCGAAGTTATATCGAGTAAGGAAACTCAAACAAATCGTGAGAAACTTAAACGCCATACCTGCCAGATTAGATACCCCGGAGATCAATCGACCCGGAAATCTGCCAGGCTTATGAATTCGCCTCGTCAAGCCGATCCTGGTTTTCAGAGTATATCGTGGAAATTTCTGGTATACCTGCTTCCATCCGTTGGTTTAGTGGCGATACTGGTACTGGCTGCCTATGCCTACAATAGAGCTGTCACTACCGAAAAGCACCTCGTTGAGGTAGTGCAGACCATATCAGAAGTACACAGTCTTGCTGTTGCGCACCCGCTCTGGACATTAGACTTTGACGGCCTGGGCCGGAGTATGCAAACCATTGCTCTGCACCCTGAGATTGATTGTGTCGAAGTTACCGAGCTTGATTCCAGGGATCGCTTTGAATGGCCGTTTGATTGCGTTTCTAACAGTAGTGAGGAACAGGTGTTTTCAAAAGCACTGAGTTTCAGTGAGCGCGATGTCGGGCAGTTAAACCTTTTTTTTACCAGCCGGCACCTTGATACTGAGTTGAAAAAAGATGTGATGACGGGCGCACTCTTTTTCTTTTTGTTGGTGAGCGTGGCAGGAATAGTAGCCTTTATCGTGCTTCATTACACGGTGGGGCGACCCGTAAAAAGATTAATCAGATCGATAAGAAAAGCAGAGGTTAATGATTTGCCCGAGCCTGTAGTGTGGGATACGCAGGATGAAATGGGTGGCGTGATTTCGGCATATAACAATATGATTCATCGAGTCGATGACAATACACAAGAGCTTATCGCCGCGCGCGAACAGGCAGAGTCTGCCGTGTATATGAAAACCAGATTTCTGGCTAACATGAGTCATGAGCTGCGTACCCCTTTAAACGCGGTGATAGGAATTACCGAGATGCTCAGGGAGGAAGCTGAAGAAGATAACAGTGATACGGAGCCCTACGACAGAGTAGCAGCGTCTGGTCGTCATTTGTTGCGTCTGATCGATGACATACTGGACTTTTCCAAAATTGAAGCTGGAAAAATTCAACTTTTAGTTGAGCAGGTTGATATTGAGGAATTGCTGCAAGAGGTACTTGTGACCGCAAAGCCATTAGCCGATGCTCGTGGTAACCGTCTTGTTCTCGAGTACAGCGGAACACCGGAGTCAGTGCGCTCTGATCCTGTGCGTCTTCGGCAAATTTTGTTAAATCTGCTCAGCAATGCCTGCAAATTTACCAGCAACGGCACTGTGTGGCTTAAGGTCGCCGATAATTCGATAAACAGTGACCCGGCTGTTCATTTTTCTGTACGTGATACCGGCATCGGTATTTCCAAAGAGCAGAGTGAACAACTATTTCAGGATTTTTCCCAGGCAGATATTTCTACCACCCGTGAATACGGCGGTACCGGCCTCGGCCTGGCTATCAGTCAGCGATTGTGCGGCTTGCTGGGGGGTGAAATTTCCCTGCAGAGCACTGTTGGTGAGGGCTCTGAGTTTAGTTTTACGCTGCCTGAAATGCAGATTGAGAACACGATGGGTGGCGCGTCCGTAGTGCTCTAGTCCGGATGGCCGGGTGACAACAAACTACTATCTTGTTGCCACCGGATTGTTTCTGTCAGGTGACTAGGAGTCTGCGCGGTAGAAGTCCGCGTAGCGAGACCGTGCCATGGCGAGGGCCCTTGTCTTAGTAAATGATGGTACGATCATTTGAGGCGCATAGTTGTTCATACGTAACGAAAATGATCGATAATTACCGCCGGCCTGGGCGCACCGTCAGGGCGCATTCGCAGTAGTGGACGTTCTGCCGCGCAGACTCCTGGTGCAAACAGATTTAATCAAGCCAGAAACAGTTGCCAGGTTCATTGCTGCTGTCGCTAATAGTGATAGAGGGCTGCAGTTTGATCACAGTCCGGTATCGTGCAAAGTTCGGTTCAACATGGTGTATCCAGATAATTCCATCGGTGTCAGATAGCCCTGTAGACCAGTGGGCCCAGACGAAGCCGTTTGCGAAGGGCTGATTAGTGGTGCCATCTGATCTAAGGTCAAATGCACTCGTGCGCCCCTGCCATTCACAAACAAGTGTTGAGACACCCACTGATTTTGAGTCGATTTGTCGATAATTCTTGCGCAACATTTCTATCTCGCTAAAGCGCGCAGGGTAGGCGGTAATCTCGCAGGACTCTTCACCGTTCCAGCCCCATCCATCTCCAATGGGGTAGGTATCTTCGCAATTTTCGCTCTCGACAAGACATATCTCCACACCATTCCAGCCCAGCCGTCACCGTCATTGTCAATGCAACCGAATAATTTTTCAGATCCGTCTGTCTGTGAATCTTCAGTTACGCGGCAAGAGCGTCTGTCCTCCCAGCCGAATCCATCCCCATCACTGTCGCTCTGGGCGTAGGTGCAGACCGGCAGTTCAGTTGATAGAGCGGTTAAGGGCAGAGAGAATGTGATGGCCGCTACAAATAAAGCAGCAGTAGTGGTGATGCGGTGTTTCATACTTTTTCCTCAACAAGGTAACTTCACTGAGGGAAGGTTATCATAATGGCGTCATGACACGGAAGGTGTTTTAGTTTATTTACAATAGACTTTGGGGTGAGGTGCCATAACAGTTATTCAGGTGGCCGATGCAGGCAGGACAAGTGAAAAAAAAAGCGGCAGTAATGCCGCTTTAATATAAGTTCAATTTGCATCCGGCTTTGTCATTGACCGGATTTAAAAATCTTAGTGCAAATAATTAAACATCTTACGTCTTAGTACCCCCACCCTCGGGTCATCGCCCATGGTATCGAATATCGATAGTATGGTTTTTCTGGCACCGTCGTCACCGTATTCTCTGTCGCGCAGCATCAGTGCCAGCAGAGTTTCAAAGGAGGTTTCAAACTCACCTCGCAATGCCTGCTTAACGCCCAGCTGATAACAGGCTTCGCTGTTAGTCGCGTCTTGCTGAATGGCAGCTACAAGTGATGCCTCGTCTTTCGTCGCATCATCGGCATCTGACAGCGTCAGCAGGCCTTTGAGTTTTGTGGCGCCGGGCTTTTTAGCATCGACATCGTTCAGAATAGAAAGACATTTGCGGGCGTCATCAAAGTTGCCGGTGGCAACGCAGGCCTGGCCCAGAGCAATTGCGATGTCGCCGTTTTCGGGGTCTTCTGCCTGTGCTTCGCGCAGAACCTGCAAGGCGGCGTCTGGCTGGCCTTGGGCCATCAGTGCTTCGGCGACTGCAACAGGGCCCTGTTCGGCCGGTTGCTCGACGGGGGCGGCAATGTGCTTGTCCAGAAAAGCACGCACTTCGCCTTCCGGCAACGCGCCTGAAAATTCATCGGCAACACCGCCGTTTATGATCAGCTTGACGGTCGGCAGGCTGCGAATACCCAGCTGCTGTGCGATCTCGGGCTCTGCTTCAGTGTCCATCTTTGCCAGAATAAAGGCCCCCTGGTATTCATCAGCAAGTTTGGCAAGAATCGGCATCAGACTTTTACAGGGCTCACACCAGTCTGCCCAGAAATCGAACAAAATGGGGGTTTCCATGGACTTCTGGATCACGGCATCCAGGTTTTCTTTGGTTACTTCAACAATATAAGGCGATTCAGACATTGGAATCCGGGGTTGTCGGTTAAATTAATAGGGTATTGTGAGGGAGTGCCAGATTTAATCAAGGCCCTGGCGCTTCAATGCAGTCTGGCTTGTCAATAACTGCCTTGCGGGCTTCCCAAGTTGCAATTGGCGGGTTTGAACTCACCCGCTGACTGGCGACCGCAGTTCGGTTACTATTGCAGGTTTTACCCCGTCAGTGGGTAGTTTAGCAACCAAGCAAGACTATTATATGGCCGCAAAATACGATGCCGCTTCCATCGAGGTCCTCAGTGGCCTTGATCCTGTGCGTAAACGCCCGGGAATGTACACCGACACCACCCGCCCCAATCATCTGGCGCAGGAAGTTATCGACAACAGTGTCGATGAGGCAATTGCCGGCTACGCCAGCGAGATATCGGTCACCCTGTTTAAAGACGGTTCCATAGAAGTGACGGACGATGGCCGGGGTATGCCAGTGGACAAACACCCCAAGCTGAAACTGCCCGGGGTCGAGGTGATCCTGTGTACCCTGCATGCAGGTGGTAAATTCTCCGATGCCGGTGGCTACCAGTTTTCCGGTGGATTGCATGGTGTGGGTGTGTCTGTCGTCAACGCGCTGTCAAAAAAACTGGAAGTCAGGATTCGCCGCGACAGCAAAGAATATCTCGCGACCTTCAAAGGCGGCAACAAAGCCGATCCCTTAAAAGCAGTCGGTAAAGTAGGGCAGCGCAATACCGGCACTACTATCCGGTTCTGGGCAGACAAAAAATACTTCGACACAGACAAGTACTCGATACCGCGTTTAAAGCACGTGTTGCGCGCAAAGGCCGTACTGTGCAGTGGCTTGCGGGTGAAACTTAAAATAGAAGAGACCAAAGAAAAACTGGAGTGGTGTTATAAGGATGGTCTGGAAGATTATCTGGTCGAAGCGCTCGATGGCTTCACCATGTTACCCGCAGCCCCTTTTGTCGGTTCGAAAAAAAGTGAAAAGGAAGCAGTCGACTGGGCGTTAGTGTGGTTGCCCGAAGGTGGCGATGCGGTTCAGGAGAGCTATGTGAACCTGGTGCCGACCGCGCAGGGCGGCACGCACGTAAACGGCTTGCGAACCGGTATCAGTGAAGCCATCCGAGATTTTTGTGAATTTAGAAATCTGCTGCCACGAGGAGTAAAACTAGCGCCGGAAGATACCTGGGAGCGAATAAGTTTTGTTCTATCCGTTAAAATGTCAGATCCGCAATTTGCCGGTCAAACCAAAGAACGTTTATCCAGCCGTGATTGTGTAGCGTTTGTATCCGGCACCGTTAAAGACAGTTTTGCGCACTGGTTAAATCAGCATCCGGAAAGTGGTGATGCTATTGCCCAGCTGGCAATTTCTGCGGCAACGCAACGCATGCGTGCCGGCAAGAAAGTCGTACGCAAAAAAATAACTACAGGACCGGCGCTGCCGGGCAAGCTTGCCGACTGTGTATCAACTGACCTCGCCCGCACAGAGCTCTTTCTGGTCGAAGGTGACTCAGCCGGAGGTTCTGCAAAACAGGCACGTTCCCGTGAATTTCAGGCCATCATGCCATTGCGCGGAAAGATACTAAATACATGGGAAGTAGGGCATGACCAGCTGTTGGGTTCCGCCGAAGTTCATGACATCTCCATCGCTATTGGAATTGATCCGGGTTCCGATGATTTAAGCGGGCTTCGATACGGCAAGATCTGTATTCTCGCAGACGCAGATTCTGACGGTGCCCACATTGCCACCTTGCTGTGTGCATTGTTTGTAAGGCATTTTAAAGCACTGGTAAAAGCACGTCATGTATACGTGGCCATGCCACCCTTGTTTCGAATTGATGTAGGCAAAGAAAAATTCTACGCACTGGACGAAGGTGAAAAAGAGCGCGAGCTTGCACGCATAGAAAAAGACAAGAAGCTCAAGGGTAAGGTCACCGTGACACGGTTTAAAGGACTGGGTGAGATGAACCCGATTCAATTGCGGGAAACCAGTATGGATCCCGATACTCGCAGGCTTATCTGCTTAACGGCTGATGACTACGAGCAGACTAATAGTTTAATGGATATGCTGCTGGCTAAAAAGCGGGCTTCTGATCGTAAGTCGTGGTTGGAGACAAACGGGAATCTGGCTGAGGTTGTTTGATTTTTTTATTGTTCTGCTTTGGCGTTCTGCTCTTGCGGCTAAGTAGGCGTGCCACATATGGACGCCCCCCTTATGTCAAACAAAAGAATCCCTAAACACAAATAAAAGTGTTTTTTTTATAACTTTATTCAAACCACAACAGAATAGTAGCCAATCAAAAAACGATAGACGGGTAAATGAGCCATATATCCGGCCTCTAAATGCCGGGGGTTTATCCACCCCCGAACGGGCCCTAATGAAAATCCGACCTGACCGCCTAAATCATCCTTACAGTTTTTGCTGCAACTGTGGCAACGGCAGGCTACTCGTCAGGACGGATTATCCGCTTTAATCATCATTTGAATTGTCTACCCTTAGTGTGGTGTGAAAACTCTTTGTTTTCTGCGCCGGTAGTTATTGGTGCGCAGAAATAACGTTGATTAGTTCGTTACATCGCTTTGTACATTTCATTCTTTTGCATCAGTACCCAGCACAAGCGTGCCAATCGCGCCGCCATGGCGACACAGGCCTTGTTAAAGCCGCGTCGCGCCACCAGAGCGTTCCCCCAGAGACTGACCCGGTCGGTTTTATCTTTGCATCGGCACAGCATGGACCGGGCGCCATGCACAAGCTGGGTGCGCAAGTAACGGTTACCTCGCTTAGTGATAGCACCGGTGGAAAAAGAATTGCCGCTCTGACGGCTCCTGGGGGTTAGCCCAAGCCACACGGCAAAATCACGAGCGTGTTTGAATTGACTGCCATTTCCAATGGCGCAGTAAATCGCGGTGGCATTGATCACCCCGATCCCGGGAATACTCAACAGCAACTGGCAGATGGGTTGTTCGCTGGCGATTTGAGCCAGCTTTTTTTCCAAATTAGCAATACGCCGGGTGTGACGCTCATGCTCCTCGAGTATGAGCCGGAACTGCTCCTTAAGTAATTCAGAGATAGACTGATCCTGCGGATCGGTCACCTTGCTGATCAAGGCTCGAAACGCCTTGTGTCCCAGAGGGGCGATCACCCCGTACTCACTCAACAAGCCACGTGCCTGGTTCATCACCGCTTTACGTTGATCGACACACAAAGTGCGCAGGCGGTGCAGACATTGAATGTCCTGCTGAACCACTGTTTTGATGGGCACAGGAATGATGTTGGGCCGACCCGATGCCTCACCGATGGCAATGGTGTCATTAGGATCGCTTTTATTGCCCCGCAGAAACGCGGTGACGTGCTGTGCAGGAAGTAACCTGACGTTGTGGCCCATTTGCTCGAAGCAGCGCGCCCAGTAGTGGCTGGAATAGCAGGCCTCCATGACCACTTGGGTCGGTGGTTGCTGAGCCATGAAAGCCATCAATTCGGCTCGTTTGACTTTTTTATTAAACAGCACCTTGAATCGAGAAGAAAAGCCGGCAATTTGAAAAACATCTTTTGCCAGATCGATAGCCAGTAAGTTAATCTTGTTCATGATGGACGTTCCTATTTTTGTTTAGCTGAAAGTTTTTGT
>CAKZVB010000127.1 GCA_937922015.1 uncultured Granulosicoccaceae bacterium | reverse complement strand
CTGCTTGTCGTACTATCCAGTGAATTTGTTGATATATCAACTTTCCGGGAACCTTCGGGCAGCGTTCCTGCTGCGAGCGTCTGCAAAGATGAGCTGTGTCTGAAAATAGCCCCTTTGTCGTGGTAATCTCATACCCGCTTTGCTATTCTTGGCGCATAAAGCTATAAACATATCCTTATATGTATATTTCTTGCTAGAAAACACCCAATTAATTCTAACTGGTTTCCAACCGGAACATGTCAATGAGCAAAGAAGAGAATAAAAATAAAAATAACAGCGAGTTAGCAGATATTTTGCGCGAGAGAATTTTGATTCTGGATGGTGCTATGGGAACCATGATCCAGCAGCACAAGCTTGAGGAAGCTGATTATCGTGGCGAACGGTACGCTGACTATCCCTCCGATTTGCGTGGAAATAACGATCTCCTGACACTGACTCAGCCGGATATTATCTCCGGCATCCACAAGGCCTATCTGGCTGCGGGATCGGATATTGTTGAAACAAATACCTTCAACGCTACGCGTATTGCGATGGCGGATTATCAGATGGAAGATCTGGTCCCGGAGATTAACCGTGAGTCAGCGCGGCTCGCGCGTGAGGCGGCTGATCAATACAGCACAGCGGACAAACCGCGTTATGTCGCCGGGGTACTCGGCCCAACCAACCGTACCGCGTCATTGTCACCGGACGTGAATGATCCAGCGTTTCGCAACGTTACCTTTGACGAGCTGGTCGAAAATTATCGCGAATCTGCAGAGTGTCTGCTGGAAGGCGGCGCAGACATCCTGATGATTGAAACCATATTCGATACCCTGAATGCCAAGGCTGCAATCTTTGCTTTAAAACAAATGTTCAAAGACACCGGGGTCGAAGTGCCTATCATGATTTCAGGCACAATCACCGATGCTTCCGGACGCACCCTGAGTGGCCAGACCACTGAGGCGTTCTGGAATTCTGTCCGCCATGCAAATCCTGTTTCGGTTGGGCTGAATTGCGCGCTTGGTCCGACAGAGCTAAGACAATACGTTCAGGAGTTATCAAGAATTTCAGACGTTGCTATATCTGCGCATCCAAATGCCGGATTGCCGAATGCGTTTGCAGAGTACGATGAAACTGCAGAACAGATGACGGCTCATATAAAAGAATGGGCTGAATCCGGGTTTTTAAATATTGTTGGTGGCTGTTGCGGCACTACCCCTGATCACATTAAGGCGATTGCCGAAGGGGTGGCCGGACTTGCACCTCGCGTAGCGCCGGAGATCGATGTAGCGTGCCGCTTATCGGGTCTTGAGCCTTGCACCATCGATGCACAAAGTCTTTTCGTAAACGTGGGTGAGCGCACTAACGTTACCGGTTCTGCGGTATTCAAACGTTTGATTGTTGAAGGTGATTATGACACGGCGTTGAATGTTGCCCGCCAGCAGGTTGAAAACGGCGCGCAGATTATCGATATCAATATGGACGAGGGCATGCTTGATTCAAAGGTTGCGATGGAACGCTTCGTCAACCTGATCGCTGCAGAGCCTGATATCGCCAGTGTGCCATTGATGTTAGACAGCTCGAAGTGGGATGTAATTGAGGCCGGTTTAAAATGTGCGCAGGGAAAGTGCGTAGTCAATTCAATCAGTATGAAAGAAGGTGAAGCTGAATTTCTACGTCATGCACAGTTATGTCAGCAGTATGGTGCTGCGGTTGTGATTATGGCGTTTGACGAAAATGGCCAGGCAGATACCACGGAAAGTAAGGTCCGTATCTGTACACGAGCTTATCGCTTACTGGTTGATGAGCTTGCCTTTGCTCCCGAAGATATAATTTTTGATCCGAATATCTTTGCTGTGGCCACTGGTATTGAGGAACACAATAATTATGGTTTGGCGTTTATTGAGGCGACCAGACAGATAAAAGAAACATTGCCGCATGCAATGGTCAGTGGTGGCGTGTCAAACGTGTCTTTTTCATTTCGCGGTAACAACATTGTCCGTGAAGCTATTCACAGCGTGTTTTTATATCATGCTATAAAAAATGGCATGGGCATGGGAATAGTCAATGCCGGACAGCTGGCAATTTATGAAGATATTCCCGAAGAGCTACGCGAGCGTGTAGAAGACGTTATTCTCAATCGTCGTGAAGACGGCACGGATCGCCTGTTGGAGATTGCAGAAAAATACCGCGGCGACGGTGCCGTTGCAGAAGTTCAAACGCAAGAGTGGCGAAAGTTGCCGGTTAACGAGCGTCTTGCACATTCGTTAGTCAAAGGTATTGCTGACTTTATTGAAGAGGATACCGAAGAGGCCCGCTTGCAGCATGACCGGCCACTGCACGTAATAGAAGGTCCGTTAATGGACGGGATGAATATCGTCGGTGATCTGTTTGGTGAAGGAAAAATGTTTTTGCCGCAGGTGGTTAAATCTGCGCGGGTAATGAAAAAAGCAGTGGCCTGGTTGCTGCCCTTTATGGATGCCGAAAAAGAGGGTCAGGAAGTAAAAAGCAATGGCAAGATACTGATGGCTACCGTAAAAGGGGATGTTCACGATATCGGTAAGAACATTGTTGGTGTCGTGCTTCAGTGTAATGGCTACGAAGTGATTGATCTGGGTGTTATGGTACCCGCTGAAAAAATCCTTGAAACCGCACGCGCCGAAAATGTAGATGTCATTGGTTTGTCTGGTCTAATTACACCTTCACTTGAAGAGATGAGCCACTTTGCCAAAGAAATGAAGCGGCAGGATTTTTCGTTGCCATTGCTCATTGGTGGTGCCACAACTTCTAAAATGCATACGGCGGTGAAAATCGCGCCACATTATGATCATCCGGTGGTCTACGTTGCTGATGCTTCCCGCAGTGTGGGGGTGACTGGAAAGCTAATCAGTGAAGAGCACAGAACTTTGTTCAAACAAGAGCTTGATGCTGACTACGAAAAAGTCAGAGAGCGCTTTGCTGCCAAAAATCGTGAACGTGACTTACTGCCGCTGACCAAGGCGCGCGCCAATGCTTTCGCTACTGACTGGGCTGCTAATCCACCGGCGGTGCCGGCGCAGACCGGCACGCAGACAATTGCGGACATGCCGTTTGAACAGTTGGTTGACTACATCGACTGGACGCCGTTTTTCCATACCTGGCAGTTGCGTGGCCGTTATCCGCAGATACTCGAAGATGAAAAGATGGGTGAGCAGGCGCGATCGTTGTTCGCGGATGCTCAGAATATGATTCAAACGTTTATAGATTCACCGGATATAAAGGCGCACGCCGTGTTTGGTTTTTTCCCTGCCAACACGGTAGCCGGCGAAGATATTGAAATTTATAGTAACGAAAATCCTGATCAACTGGTCGCTACCTTGCCGGGTCTTCGTCAGCAAGCGCCAATGCCAGCTGGAAAGCCAAATACAGCTCTGGCAGATTTTATTGCACCCAAAGAGTCCGGGGTTGTGGATCACATCGGTTGCTTTGCGGTGACGGCAGGTGCCGGTCTGGATAAACTGGTCGCCGAGTATGACAAGGCTCACGATGACTACAACAGCATTATGGCTAAGGCGATCGGTGATCGCTTTGCAGAGGCCTTTGCCGAGTATCTTCATCGTGAAGTGCGACAAAAACACTGGGGCTATGCAGCCGATGAGGAGTTGAGTCGTGCAGAAATTATTAGTGAAAAGTATCGTGGAATCCGTCCTGCCAGTGGTTATCCAGCCTGTCCCGACCACACTCAGAAGCCATTGTTATGGTCATTGCTAAGAGTTGAGGAACATACTGGTATATCCCTGACAGAATCACTGGCAATGTGGCCGGCGTCTTCAGTGAGTGGCTGGTACTTCTCTCATCCGGAGTCACGTTATTTTGGTGTGGGCAAGCTGGGCCGTGATCAAGTCACAGACTACGCAAAACGGCAGGGGATACAGGTAGAAGTTGTCGAGAAATGGCTGGCGTCTAACCTTGCTTATGAACCCGACGCACAAATAGCGGTTGAAGTGAAAACTAAAGAAGCCGCGGCGTAGGGCGAAGCCTCGTGAATAATGCGGGCTAGTGGCCGGATTTATTATCTTTCGTTGAAAATAAATCCGGCCTCAGGCGTGCTGATAAAACCAGAGCCAGTAATGCTATAACCCCCAACAGTGTGCAATAGTGTAATACCGTTGACAATGTTGCCCAGCTCAGTAGCTGACCTTCCCCGGTCTTGGCTGCGATGGCAAATAATAACACTGAGAAACCCAGTCGGCCTGCGAGGCTTTGCATGCTCAGGTATGTCGCCCGTTGCGCGCTGCTTACTCGCGGGGCGATCAACGCATGCATCGGTGCATGTGCCATGGCCATTGAAAAATTGCGAAACATTATTAACAGCAAAAGGGCCGGGTGCAGCCATAAGCCCAGCCCGGCGATGATAATGGTTTGAATTGCTATACTGCCAAGCAGTATCTTTTTTGCGCCAAAGCGGTTTGCCAATCTATCGCTTGCTTTTGCACCCAGGGCACCACCAAACATCGAAATGCCAATTACAACGCCTGATATCAAAGCTGCGTTGCTGTCTTTCAGAAGTCTGGTGATGCTATCGTCTTTGAGCAGTGCGATGTAGGGCTGGTAGAATTCATACGGTACGTGCTGCAGCGCATAACCGGCTACATAGAAGAAAAATATCCACATCAGGACAGGGTTTTTAATCAGTCCCGCCGTCGATATTAATTGCGGTACAAAAGCGCGGGTTTTTGAATTGTCTATTCTGGACGGTTCTTTAAATGAATAGCTAAGTCCTAATGCGATGAATGCTGCCAATAGTGCGACAACATATGGTAGTCGCAAATTGACCATCCCTATTAGACCGCCCAGTAGTACCGACGCGCACAGCGACATCATACTGAACTGTTGGGATTTCGATTCATGGCGACTGTAGCTATCTGACTGTTCAATTTCAATCAGTGAATCGTACAGTATTGAATTGTCACTGCCGGACTGGAATGCAATAGCGCCTGCGAGAAGCACTTGACCCACAACCAGGCCGGTAAAATCTGCCGCCAGCAAATAGGCAATATACGCACAAATCGCAAAACACGAAGCGGTTAGCAGGGTAGTGCGTCGCCCGAATCGATCAGACAGATATCCGGATGGGATTTCGAAAATAACTACAGACAAATAGTAGGTTGCACCCAGCTCAATGGCGTCGGTAAGTGAAACCATATCTGAGAAAAAAAGAAAAAATACCGGCATCCACGGTAGAAAGCTGGCAGCTGCCTGATACCATGGATAAATTCTGATGTTGCGTTCAATTGATTGCAATGGTGCTAGTCAGTAGAGGCCGGTTTAACGACGTTAAAATTATACGGTCAATCAGGCGGTCGTTTGTGAGGGCCAGACCGGTGGGGTGGTGCCCGGTGGTACCGATGGTAATTTCCATTGTTGCTCGAATGTTTTAATTTTTGCAGCATGTGGAATTGCCGATAAATTACCCCAGGCGGACGCATAGGATACCAGACTAGATTCAGGCTTCAGTGGCTCACAGCTAAGGAAATCTGTGGACCGACCCATGTCGCGTAACCATTGACCCGTGCGTGCCAGTGACAACTGAACATGATAACTGCCACCTTCAAGTGCCTGGCGATGCAGTGCCACCTGGGTTCCGAATGCCATCAGGAAACCGGTGGCGTAGTCCAGCGCCTGTACCGGCAGGGCTTTTGGTGTTGAGCTGGAAAAAGCACTTGCTTCGGCAGCATTGAAGCCGGTTGCCGTTTGCACCAGTGAATCGTAACCTCGCCGTTGATTCCAAGGGCCACTTCTACCGTAAGCACTTAGACTGGTGTACACGATACCCGGATATTGCGAAACAATATCGTCTGCACCAAAACCCAGTTTCTCTAACGCGACTGGTCGATAACCCTGTATAAAGACACTGCTTGAATCCAACAGTTTGTGCAGTGTTTGGCGCCCGCTTTTAGATTGCAAGTCAACATGAGCTGATAACTTGCCACGGCTGGTTTCGGCTATCGAATCGATGTTTGGCAAGTCCGGTGAATTGATTAACATCACCTCAGCTCCATAGGCGGCGAGCGTACGACCGCAAACGGGACCGGCAAGTATCCGTGTCAGATCAAGGACCCTTATCCCTGTGAGGGGTAGTTGTGTTGATTTGATCGGTGAAAGTGATCGAGGATCCGCGTCGCCGATTTTTGTGATCTCAATTAAAGGAAGCTGTCGCAATGCCAGTGCCTGTGGATGTTTATCCCATTGCTCAAAAGAACGCAAAGAAGCGCATGCCCCCCCATTAACCGTTATTGCCTCATCCAGTGATTCGGTGTCCAGATTACTAATGACGTTCTGTAATTTCTCTTTTGAAGTTTTTGATCCAGCCGGCAGGCCCGCGGCGTTTAGTGCGATATCTCTGTGATGATCAAAGTTTGCATGCAATCGTATATGACCGTCTCTGGTTTCGTATAGACCTGAAAGTGGTGCAAATTGAGGCGGAGATACACCGTCGATTTCAAAGTACCCGCTGCATTCCAGCGCAGCGTCGATACTGTCAACGCTTAAACTCAAATTTTCGTTGCCACGTTGCTGTGCAATAACAGCAGCCATGCCGGCGGCCGCGCCGATGGATGCCTGTGCGGCGGTGCTTACGGCGAATGATGAAGACAACACAGGATGGTTTCCGGTAAAACTGATTTGCTCAAGCGTGCTGGCAGGCAGGTTGTGTTCAAGCCACAAAGACTCCAGTGCAGGCTGCGCGCTGGTGAAATAAGATTCTTTGTTTGTGCTTGCCATTTGCGTTCTCACTCAGTCTGTTCTGGTTGAATAGTGCCCATCCGGAAACAAGCGCTACTACACGTACCACTCATGCACGCAATCTTTCGCCGACCACATGTAGTTACTTATGAATGCCCCATTATTGGCAACGGATGGGTCCACATGTGGCAGGCAAAACCTCACGCACCTGAGTGATCCTCGCTACGCCCTGTTTCTGGACGGGCACTATTAGAGCTTGCTGATTGTGCCACACAATCTTTACAAAGGGCCGGCTGATATAGCGGGCATGTATTGGAATTGCCGGGATAATGCAGGCTAGTGGGCTGTGCGGCAAGTTCGGTAACAAACTTTTTACAGCCTCAGTCGTCAAAGCAAGGCGAAAAAATGCAGGCATAGCAGGGCCTGCGTCGAATTTTTTTTAAACAGCTATGGCGGCTGTGGCTTCGATCCGTGTTTCCGAACTTCCCAAACAGCCCGCCAGTGATCTCAGAAAGTGTTTTCCGTAGTAAGCAAAGCCGCCGCTTGCTGCTAAGTTTTTCAGGGCACTTTTGACCTTACTGCCGGGGAAAGGGGATATACTAGTGGTTTTGCACAGAGCCCGAAAATGAGCCTCCCTCTTATCGCTCCATCCATACTGTCAGCTGACTTTGCCCGACTCGGGGAGGAAGTTCGCGCTATAGACGAAGCGGGCGCTGATTGGATACACGTTGACGTGATGGACGGTCACTACGTACCAAACATCACGATAGGCGCAGGTGTGGTCAAGGCGCTGCGTCCGCACACCAAAAGGCCAATGGATGTACACCTGATGATCGCGCCCTGTGATGCTTTCCTGGAAGACTTTGTCGCCGCCGGAGCTGATATGATCACCGTTCATGCTGAGGCCGGGCCGCATCTTGACCGATCGCTGCAGGCAATCCGCCAACTGGGTGTTAAAGCAGGCGTTT
Organism: uncultured Granulosicoccaceae bacterium; assembly: GCA_937922015.1. Classification (GTDB taxonomy): domain Bacteria; phylum Pseudomonadota; class Gammaproteobacteria; order Granulosicoccales; family Granulosicoccaceae. Next base: position 24,675 of record CAKZVB010000127.1, on the reverse strand, counting down.
CACTGAATCCTTCGAAGCCTGAAAATGTACTCGACTATGTGATGGACCGGCTCGATTTAATTCTGGTGATGTCGGTGAATCCCGGATTCGGCGGACAGTCGTTTATTGAATCCCAGCTTGAGAAAATCTCAAGAATAAGATCCATGATCGGTGACAGAAACATCGATCTGTCCGTCGATGGTGGTGTGACGAAAGATAATGCGGCTCAGGTTGCGGCTGCAGGTGCTAACGTTCTGGTCGCCGGGTCCGCTGTGTTTGCCGATGGCAATGCTGACAACTATGCAGCGAATATCTCCGCCATTCGCGGCCAGTGAAGTGTCTTCTTTTAGTGAGGCAGCAATTACAGGAGCAGTCGCTGCTCACCTGGCACCGTTTTCCGTCTGAGTGATTTTAAATAAACCCCTATGACAATAAGCCTGAGCTCGATAGATACACTGGTCTGGGATCTGGACGGTACGCTGGTCGACAGTGCGTCGGACATTGCAGCGTCGGTAAATAATGTACTCTCAAGTTACCAGCTGTCGCCGTTGGCCAATGCTGATGTTCGTACCATGATCGGCAACGGTGCATCAAAATTGCTGGAAAGGGCTTTTGTAAAAGCAGGCGCATCGGATATCTACGACAGTGACGAATCTTATCGGCGTTTTCTGGCGCACTACGAAGACCACTGCTGTGATACAACAGTATTTTATCCGGGAATGGAAGAGTTGTTATCAGGTTTCAGAGCGCTGGGATACAAGCAAGGGGTTTGTACCAACAAGCCGGTTAAAATGGCCGACAGCATTGTTGATCGTCTCTCACCATCTGGCACCTTCACGGCGGTTGTCGGTGGAGACTCTACACCGTTCCGCAAGCCGGATGCGCAGCCTCTGCGGTTGTGTCTTGAGTTGCTGGGGAGCAAAACTTCTACCGCGTTGATGATTGGTGATTCAGCAGCCGACGTCGGTGTCGCCCGAGCCGCTAATGTTCCTGTGGTGTTATTTTCATGGGGTTACACCGATGATGTTCACGCGCTGGGTGCAGACTATGTAGTGGAAAATTCCAGGGCTTTGTTTAAATTACTCAACACTCCTGGACAAGAGTAGTTGCAGACAGAGTCAATGTGAGCATCGATAGCCACGCAACTGATGTGCGTGGCGTAAGTGCAGTGTGCAGCGGTACTACCAGACTTTGGTAAATGCCACTTTTTCGTACTGAAAGAATACTCTGAAAGTTCCATAGTCCCAGACTTCGGAGCCGCCCTTGCCGGGTATTTTGTGCGGAGGTTGTCCCAGTTCGGAAAGTACCAGTTCTTTAGAAGCACCATGTGACGGAACCGGGCGTCCCGGATAGCTGGGAGCACGATTCACCGGACCGGAAGCCGCCGTGGTTATCGAACCGGCCGACTCTTTATTGATGTCCTGACCACCGATCAGAAACTCAACTCGTTTGCGAGTTATTAACGGAGCCTGGCTGGCCGTTTCATTGCTCAGGTGTGCAGCCGGAACTTGCGCCCGTGAACTTGCTTTCAACTCGATCAGATCAACACGGGTGGTTTCAGGAATCACCTGATCTGCTGCATCGTTTGGCTGGTCTTTCTGAAACAGTGAGCAGCCAGCGGTAACACTTGCGATCAGGCTGGCTAAGACCATGTGACGGTAGTTCATTGTGACCCCTTGAATCGGCTGGCAGATTTGCCATGCGGACAGTAGATAGTGAAATCATTTCCTGCGATCAGAATCGTCCACTCGGGGGGTTTCTTTAAGCGTTAAAGCGGGTGTTTATCTGGCGTTAAGTGAGTTTCGATTTTAAAAACATCATCTTGCAAAACATACTTGCAGAGAATTGTCACATCGAGTTTTGTGAAGTGAGAATGGTCGCTAAACCAGTGCAGGGCGCAGCAGCAATGTTTGTAAAGCGCGACCGACACTGCCGTGCCGGTCAAAAAGGTGCGCGTCGGCCATACCGATACCGCTGGGCTCCCAGTAGCCGCAAGCGTCTGTTCCCAACCATTCTCCTTCAGGATCCCGATGCAGCAGAATGGTCAGATCAGGATTCATGAAATTGACCTCTGTCGGGTCTGCGTTGCGGCCAAAGGCATTGCCGCAATCGGCCAGCGGGCATATGCGTTGAAAAGGTGATGGTGTTTCTGTAGCCAATAGCGGTACGGTTTTCATCCACGCTATTGTCGGGCCGGTGTGATGGGATTGACCCTGTGGATATTTAATTTCTACACCGTCGCCGTTGAATGCAGGTTTTTTGTGTAGTGTTTGTTGAATTGGAAATTTACCGGTTTCAGCGTCATTCGGATTCAGCGGTGGCCGGGTATGTGTTGGAAAATTGTGTACGGGCTGCTCTGTCATATGCAATGCACTGGCGGTAACACATACTCTATCGTTTTCATCGATCAATGACGCGTTGCTCACTGACACTGTTCTACCGCTGCGCTGTATCTCGGCGCTTATTCTGAAGCCTTTGAATGGTACTGGTCGAGTCAGATTTACAGTCAGCCGGGTCAGCCTCTGCGTTGGCAGCAGATGTTCAAGTGCGCGCGCAAGCAGACCGGTTGGTGGCCCGGCGTGGCAATGCTCGGTATCCCAGGGGCCACGGGTATGGCTGGTTGGAGTAAACCAGTCGTTGTCATTGGTGGTGAAAAAACAGTCCATACTTCAGCTTGTCCTGATGCTATTTGCTATTGACTAAACACGGCTATCACGACGTTTGATTTTTAAGTCGTGCTTTGATGTCGTCCATTTCGTCTTTCAGGCGTGCGCCTGCCGCCGGTGGTGCGAGCTTCATTTTTTTCAATTCCTGCAAGACTATTTTTGTCACCAGCAGCCGCATATTGAGCTTATCATCGGCGGGTATAACAGCCCACGGGGCTTCTTTACTGGCGGTCGCATTGATACAATCCTCGAACGCGTTCATGTAGGCTGGCCAGTGTTCACGTTCTTCCACGTCAGCGAATGAGAACTTCCAGTGTTTGGCCGGATCATCAAGTCTCGCTAACAGTCTGTTACCTTGCTCTTCATGAGAAACATTCAGGAAAAACTTAATCACGTTAATACCATTGGCCGTGGCATAGGATTCGAAGTTTCTTATCTGATCAAACCGGCTTTCAAAAACGGCCTCTGTATCAACGGTAAGTTCCACGGGTAGCCGCTGATAACTGGTCAGAATCTCAGGGTGTACTCTGACAACCAGAACTTCCTCATAGTAGGAGCGATTGAACACGCCAATGCGTCCGCGCTCCGGCATGCGTTGAATGATGCGCCACAAATACCCGTGATCCAGTTCTTCGTCACTGGGTTTCTTGAATGAATAAACCTGCACGCCGGCGGGATTCACGCCAGTCAGCAGGCGTCTGATCGTGCCGTCTTTGCCGGCTGCATCCATGGCCTGAAATACTAACAAAAGGCCATAGCGGTTTTGCGCATTCATTACGGCCTGCAGGTCGTCAATTTCTTTGACCATTGTTGCCAGTTGTTTGCGGTAGTCTTTTTTAGACTCGTATAACGGTTCGATGCGATTTTTGACTTTGTCGATCGAAAATTTCCGGCTTCCGTCGTATATCAGTTTTTCGGTATCTGATGAGCTCAGCGTGTCTGATTTTGATTTTTTTGCCATTGGATACCACTACTCCGTGGATGAAAAACTCCGGAATAGATATCCGGATAATTGATAGATAGAATGTTATCACAGGATTGACGGGGAGTTGTGAGGTGCACTGGTTCAGGCTTACAAAAGTGATACAGCGTAACTTACTGTGCCACAACAGTGCTTGCCGGTGGGGTTTTGTAGAGTACTATTGTCAATAAATTTGCAACGAGGCAGGGCGCTTGAAAAAGTCAGTTTGTTTAGCTTGTATCGGACCGCTGGTAATTACAGTGTCCATCTTTGTTACCGGTTGTGCGTCTTTCGGTCTTTTCGGGTCCACTGACGCGGTTGATGACGCAGCGAGCGAACCAGCTATCGTTGAAGATCCGGTGCTTCAGAAATTGAGCTTTTCGGTGTTGCACAAAGCCGACTACAACCTCGACGACAGCCAGACCATGAAAGGGTTTGAGGTCATTGAGACTGAAGCAGATTACCGCACTGTGCTTGCGCGATACTCAGTAGAGGTGCCAAAACAAATTGACTTCACCCGTCAAAGGGTAGTGCTCTCCACCATGGGTACACAGCGCAGTGGGGGTTATGTTGTTACTGTGATGAGCGCACATGAATACACTGGCAGGGTAGTTGTCTCGGTGCAGTTGACCAGCCCCGGGGATTATTGTGTTACCACCTCAGCGTTAAGTAATCCCTATGAGTTTGTGGTGATCGATACGGTGAAGCCAATAGAGTTTGAAGAGACTTCAGTAACGACTGAGTGTGCACCACTGCTACCAGATACCCTGGAGACGCAGCGCTCCCCTGTCCTGGAAGAAGATCGGCAGACAGCTTAAGCCGGCTGCCGGTCTAAACACTGGAGCTTATAGGGTAGTAGCAGATCTGGAGGCAGTACTGTCCAGAGACAGAATATCCCGCGAGGCGCGATTAACCGCACAACAAACTGCAACAAGTGAAGCACATACAATATTAGAATGTAGACCGACACCATAGCGTGTCTCTGCTTTACCTACTTGAATTTCTACATAACATGCAGACTGCGCCTCAGAACCGGTGCCGGTTGCGTGCTGGTGATAGTCCACCACTCTAAAGTCAATGTTGAACTGTTGTTTCAGACTGTCGACAAAAGCATCGATGGGACCATTGCCGTGACCGTTAACCGTGTGTGACTTTCCATTGAAGAGTATTTTAGCTTCAAGTGCCCGGTGTTCTTCATCGTGTTGTTCAGCTTCGGTGCGGTGTTCAACGAACTTTAGCGGTTTAACTGACTGAATAAACTCCTGATCAAACGCCGTCCAGATCTGCTCTGAGTCAATTTCTTTGCCGGTATTATCACTGATGCCCTGTATCACCTTGCTAAACTCAATCTGCAGTCGGCGTGGCAGTTCCAGTCCATGGTCTTTTTCCATGATGAAGGCGACTCCGCCTTTGCCTGACTGACTGTTTACCCGGATTACCGCTTCATAGCTTCGACCTACGTCTGCAGGGTCTATTGGCAGGTAGGGGACATCCCATAACGGGCTGTTGGATTGTGCTCGCGCCTGAAGACCTTTTTTAATTGCATCCTGATGCGAACCTGAAAATGCTGTAAATACAAGTTCTCCGGCGTATGGATGACGAGGATGAACCGGCAGTTTGTTGCAGTGTTCTGCGGTACGCATGATTTCAAAGATGTCTGAGAAATCAAGTTTTGAATCGACGCCCTGGCTGAACAGATTCAGTGCCAGTGTGACGATGTCAACGTTGCCGGTGCGTTCACCGTTGCCGAATAAGGTGCCTTCTACTCGATCACCACCGGCCATCAGGCCAAGTTCAGTGGCAGCAACAGCACAGCCGCGATCATTATGCGGATGCAGACTTATCTCTACGCTGTCGCGCTTGCTCAAGTTGCGTGAAAACCACTCGATCTGATCGGCATAGATGTTCGGAGTCGACATTTCGACAGTTGCCGGAAGGTTCAGAATAGTTTTGTTTGCAGGGCTTGGCTGCCATACATCCAATACCGCTTCGCAGACTTCAAGTGCGTAGTCCATTTCAGTGCCGGTAAAACTCTCAGGTGAATATTCGAATCTCCATTGTGTGTCGGTGTGCTTTGCAGCAACTTCGGCAACGTACTTTGCGCCGTCTACAGCAATTTTTTTAATGCCGTCACGATCGAGCTTAAAGACCACTTCACGCTGGACCGTAGAGGTGGAGTTATAAAGATGCATTATTGCTTTTGGACAGCCTTGCAGGGCTTCAAATGTGCGGTCTATCAGTTCCGGACGGGCTTGAGTTAACACCTGCAGTGTCACATCTGCCGGAATCAGATTGTTGTCGATAAGATGGCGAACAAAATCAAAGTCGGTCTGCGATGCGGCGGGGAAACCAATTTCGATTTCCTTAAAGCCAATATCCAGCAGCATTTTGAACATGCGCAATTTGCGCTCACTGCCCATAGGTTCAATCAATGCCTGGTTGCCATCTCGCAGATCAACGCTGCACCAGTTAGGGGCTTTGTCGATTAATTGTTCAGGCCATTGTCGATCCGGCAGATCTATTTTCGGAAACGCGCGGTATTTCGAACCTGGATTAATTTTCATAGTGAATGCTCTGAGTGCTGGTGCGGCCGGTGGCTGAATACTGCACAGGTTTAACAGTGGCAGTGCTGTTTTGTCTTTGAGTTGACGGGTGCAATAGAAGCACAGGATTATCTTTACATGACAGGGCAATGCTGAAAGGTACCGGCCGGCCTGCCGACGATTTCCCGGGAAGTCGGTTGGGAACTTGTGTGTAGCTGGGTTGTTGAAACAATCGTGCGTTGTGGAGATGTGTCATCTCTTCGCCCTTTGTGTTGCTTGAATTTTCGTCCGATGGACGATCAATACCACGTAACCCGGAGGCCTCAGGCCGCCGGGTTGGTAAGGAGCAAACGATTGTTTTGGGCGTTGAACATGGGGTAAAGAGTAAGTCGGGCACTTCCATCCGTCAAGTGTCGTGCAAGGAAAGTGCTGGTCAGTTGAAAATCATGTACTTACAGAGGCAGATTGCTTGCCAGGAAACTGTTTAACTACAAAATCTGGTAGTGAGCCTCGACCGTAGTTTTGTTATTGATATCAAGTATGTCCTGCGGACAACAGGACATCACAGCGATACAGTCAAGCCTGGCGCGCCATAAAACATAGTCACCCGGGGCAGATAGTGGCGGGTCAAATGACAGAGAGCCATCCTGTTGCCAGGGGATATTCATAAATAGATTAATCGAGCCCGGGGTGAATGGCACGCTGTATCCCAGTTCCAGCAGAGCGGCGTGCATGTTGTCCCGGCAATTGTCGTGATAATCGGTACAACCCAGCAGGCCATATCTCTCGTTATCGCAGGGGGCCATGACGGTATCGTGGCGACCGGGAGAGGTGTCTTCCTCCAGTGTCATGAGCGGGCGGCGCCTGTTGGAATACAGATGGTCACCGACATCGGGACACATTTTCAGCCATGTGGCGCGGCACTGCTCCATACCGGAAAATTCGCTCAGGTGTCCGGCCACAAACGCCCAGAAATCGACCACCTGATGGCCGTGGGTGTTAATGATTTTCAGTGCCTGACCGGCTTTGATTGGAACGGCTTTTCCGCGTCTGGCGGGAATCGTATGGAGTTCTGTCAACGCTTTGCCCTGTCCGGTGTGTCGAATCGAATGGCTAGTGTGGCAGACTGCCAGCTGAGGGGAAAGTGCGGAGGTATCGAGGCGGGAGTTTGCGCCGCGGTATGGCGTTTTTGATAAACGAATAATATGAATTTTATTTGCGGTGCTAAAGTTAGTATCAAAGTGCCACTACCAACACCGTGAAACCAACTGGCAGCTGTTGTCTCAGCCGCCAGCATTAAAGGTTAGTGAAGCACCTCATGTACAGTCGATTCTCCGGCGCCGCCTCTGCCTTCACCTCCGGTAACTACGTGAATGAAGCCGTCCAGCAAGGCGGCGACTCCGCTGTGTCTGCCGACTGTCAATGGTTTCAGCTTGCGCCACTTGCGGGTAACAACGTTATACGCTTCAACGTTGTTGTGCGCTTTGACAGAGGCAGCTGATTCGCCACCGATCACGATAACCTCCGGCCCTGTAGAGACGGTCATGGCACCGGCCCGCGGTGTGGGAATGTTGGCGGCATTTTTCCATTTTTTAGATGTGAAATCGTAAATATTGGTTCGGGATACTGTGTTGTGGAAAGTTTGCGGGTAAGCGCTTTTGCGACCCCCTGCGGCAACGAGTTGCGTACCTGAGATCGCAATGGTGACATGGTCGCGGGCATCTGGCGCGTTAGCAAGAGCGGTCCACTTATTGGTGGCGGGATTGTATTCGTCAAACCAGTTTACCGCGCCGCCAGAGTGACCTTTTGTGTTGCCACCCAGCAAATAGATCCTGCCATTATAGACCGCAGCGCCCGCACCACCGCGTTTGCGTTGCGCAGGCATGCCTGGTTTCTTACTCCATTGGTTGGTGGCTGTATCGAAAACGTAAACGTTATCGACTACTTTTTCTTCAGGGTAGCAGCAGGTAAACGCGCCAACGATGTAGATCTTGCTGCCAATAGCCACTGGCTGAAAATGATGCATTTCCATGGGGGCATTTGCCACGGTCTTCCACTGATTGGTTGCCGGATCATAAACGTCTACCGGTCGACTCCCACGGCCACCGATCACATATAGTTTGCCATTGACGGTAACGCCACCCGTTTCGTGCCGTGCGCTGACTTGTCCCGACGTAACCTGTTTTTTCCATGTGCCGTTGAGGTTGGTTGTATCCGGAGTATGAGTGGTATTGTTTGTTACGCTGACGAGAAATTCGCTGTTGTTATACAACTCACCATCATTAACATTGAGTTGTATTCTGTAAGAGCCTGCGCTGTTGAAGGTAAGTTGTGTTTCAGAGGCGTTTTGGGCAGAGAAAATAACAGAGCCCGGGCCTGAAATTTTTGACCAGAAATAATACATGCCACCGTGTGGCAGGCCATCATCGGTGGCGTGGCTTTTTACGCTAACCGCCTGTCCGGTAGAAGCCTCTATGGTATTGATCGGTGTAATTGTCGGCGCCTGATTGCCGATTATGTTTTGGGTTGCCGTGTTATCCGTAGTTGGATTTTCCGATGATTCAGACACGACGACTGAGTAAACAGCGTTGTGATAGCGTTCGCCGTCATTGGCGCTTACCTGTACAGAATAATGACCGCTTGTATCAAAAATCAGACCGGTAGCGCGTGATTGCTGATCAGTAAAACTGACATTTCCCGGTCCGGAAATCTTTGACCAGTAATAGTAGATAGCACCATGCGGTTTGCCATCGTCAGTCGCTATAGCCTTTAACGAGACAGCTGTGTTGGCAGTTGCCTGTGTGGGCCCATCGATGAATACTGAGGGCGGCTGGTTTGTATTTCCGGCGGTGTCTGATGGCAGGTCAGTCTGGTCAGTGGGTGAAGCGTCGTCGTGGAATTCTGCAGTATCGGTCTGAGTGTTTTCTGCAATGCGGCTGATTGAAATTTGCTCGAGAGAGATTCCGGTGCTGGCAGATGCCACCTTAAACAAATGCACTCCGGGTGTTTTAACCTCGATATTCATTTGCTGGCCATGAATATCGGTGCTTCGCCATTGCCACTGATCATCGAAACCATTGATCGCATGAGTGATTTCACCGTCGTCACTGCCAAAGGTGATAAGCGCTTGTTTTTCGGCTTGCGAGTAGTAAGCGCTGTCCTGCCGGCCGTGTACGTTAAGCAGGTAGCTGCCGGTGTGATTGAAGTTGATCTCGTAAGTGAGAGTTGGAAGTCCGCTGTCGCTCCACTGGCCACTGTCCTGCGCAACCAGCTTTGCCGCCTGGCCCCGGTCATCATCCAGCTGGATTGGCAGCCAGGTCAGGGTGGCGGTAGAAAGCTTGCTGGCCCAGTCTTCTGTTTGTATTACAACCCGGTCGACATCCTGATTTGATTGAGTGGCAGAATCATCGGAAGAGCAGGAAAGTAGCGACATCGCCGATATTGAAAGGATAAAAATACAATTCAGTTTTTTCGACATAGCATCATCACTGGGCGGTTCGATGAATACATTGTTTCATTTTTGATACATGAATAACTGGACACAGGCCTCGAAATTCGTCGTATCTACAATGTTGAGAGTCTCAGATGTGAAGCAATCGATACACTTTGGCTGTGTCGGATTGATGCCGTTGTCGCATCTGGATTGTCCGGTTTCGTGTGGATCACCCAATTGGCAGCGGATCGTTGTACTATCTCTGTTTTGGACGGGTGTCGGGCGAAAGCCGCAACGAGAATCGGCCAATCAACCAGGTGGATCAACTCATGGCAGATAATACGGCCGATTACCTCATCGTGGGATCCGGGTCTGCCGGCTCGGTACTGGCAAACCGTTTATCTGAAAATGGAAAGTACAGTGTCACTGTGCTCGAGCACGGTGGCACTGATGCCGGGCCGTTTATTCAAATGCCCGCAGCATTGTCATACCCGATGAATATGTCGCGATACGATTGGGGCTACCAATCCCGGCCCGAGCCGGCGCTGGGGGGCCGGGTGATGGCTTGTCCCCGCGGCAAAGTGATTGGCGGGTCTTCTTCAATCAACGGAATGGTCTACGTGCGCGGCAACGCAGCGGATTTTGATCACTGGGCAGAAAGTGGCGCCAGCGGATGGTCTTATGCGGATGTGTTGCCCTACTACCTGAAAATGGAATCATCCCACGGCGGCCAGAGCGGTGGCTGGCGCGGCAGCGATGGTCCGCTGCATGTCACCCGCGGGCCACGTACAAATCCGCTGTTTCACGCTTTTGTGCAAGCCGGGGTAGAAGCCGGTTATGAGGCCACGGACGACTACAACGGCGAACAGCAGGAAGGATTCGGGCCGATGGAGCAAACCGTCTGGCGCGGCCGTAGATGGTCAACGGCCAATGCCTATCTGCGACCTGCACTTAAACGACCCAATGTGAATATGCAGCGTGCATTTGTGCGCAAGGTTGTGTTTGAAGGTAAGCGGGCGGTTGGTGTCGAAGTGATGCAGAGAGGCAAAATAAAGATATTGCGTGCAGCACGTGAAGTGATACTCAGTGCGTCTTCTATTAATTCGCCTAAGCTGTTGATGTTATCCGGCGTCGGCGACGAAGCCCATCTGCGAGAACACGGTATTGAGGTTGTAGCGAATCGTCCCGGTGTCGGTCAGAACCTGCAGGATCATCTGGAATTTTATTTCCAGGTTGAGTGTAAGCAGCCTATCACGCTCTATTCGAAGCTTAACTTGTGGTCCAAAGGGCTGATAGGGGCGCAATGGTTGTTTCTGAAATCAGGCCTGGGTGCCAGCAATCAGTTCGAATCGGCAGCCTTTATAAGGTCGGACGCCGGCGTGCCGTATCCTGATATTCAATATCACTTCCTGCCGGTGGCAATTCGATATGATGGCAAGTCTGCTGCCGAAGCACACGGTTTCCAAATGCATGTGGGCCCCATGCGTTCAGACTCTCGTGGCACTGTGTCGTTAAGTTCTGCAAACCCGGACGACGCTCCTGAAATACTCTTCAACTACATGTCAACGGACAAGGACTGGAGTGATTTCCGCAAGTGTATTCGCCTCACACGAGAGTTATTGCAGCAAGATGCGTTTAAGCCGTATGCCGGTCCCGCCATTGCACCTGCAGATGATTTGCAGACGGATCAACAGCTCGATGACTTTATTCGCCAGCACGTTGAAAGTGCCTATCACCCCTGCGGCACCTGTCGGATGGGTGCCGAGTCTGACGCGGCATCGGTAGTCAACGCTGACTGTCAGGTCATTGGTGTCGATGGACTGCGTGTCGTTGACTGTTCTGTTTTTCCTCGTATAACCAATGGAAATCTAAACGCCCCGACAATAGTCACAGCAGAAAAGGCGGCCGACGCCATTCTGGGTAAATCACCGTTACCACCGTCTGATTTGCAACCGTGGCGAAGTCAGAATTGGCGGACTTCGCAGCGATAGCAGTTTGCCGTTGAGACTTTATAAATGCGCTGCCTGGTTCTGTTTACAACTCAGAGCAACTTAGCGGTATAATGCCGCGCCGTATTCTTTTACGCCTCAAACCTGCGAAATTTTCTGATGACACTGCCCGCAAATAAAAGACAAATGACCGAAGGGTTTATGTACCTCGTCGCGTTCACCTTATGTATTCCTGCAGCCAACTGGATGCTGGGCAACGTTGGTACAGTTTGTCCCCCTGACAATCCGTGCCTGTTGCCAGTCGGTTTCGGGTTGATGGCGCCCAGCGGGGTTCTGTTGGTTGGAGTGGCGCTGGTGCTGCGAGATCTGGTTCAGCGTCGGCTTGGTAAAGTCTGGGCGGTTGTAGCGATCATTATCGGCGCATTTTTGTCCTATTTTCTCGCACCCCCGCAACTCGTCTGGGCCTCTGCAGTTGCGTTTCTTCTTTCCGAGCTTGCGGATTTTGCAGTCTACACGCCATTGCAGGAACGTCGATTGATTCTGGCGGTAGTTGCCAGCAGCGTGGTGGGGCTGGTGATTGACAGCGTGGTATTTCTGCAGATGGCGTTTGGCAGTCTGGACTACCTGGCCGGTCAAATCGTTGGTAAAGCATGGATGGTGCTGATTGCGATTCCATTGATTTGGCTGCTCAGGGAAAGCGACAACAAACGCGGCATTGTGCCAGCCTAGCTTGAACACCAGGTAACGGATATCTGTTTGTTTTTGCTGTGATATCCGCGCCGGCGAGCATTGCCCGGCCATCCGTGCGCTTCACTGGCACTAATGGATTTGGTGATCATTTGTGAATTACCGGATTGCGCGGCTTGCTTTGCGACGGGCCATCACTGACACTAGTGGATTCGCGCGAAGTAGTGCGATGAAAGTTTGATTAATTTAGCTGGAGAGCAAAATGGCTTTGCTGAAGGATGTGCGCCTGTTACTGATAATTGGAACGGCGATACTCTGTTTGATGGCGTTAAAAATGTGTTCGACCGAATATCCGGCAGATGTTAGTTCTGCAGACGGGGTTGCTACAGACGCTAAGACCGTGGTTGGTGATGCCGGTAAAGGGGCGTCAGAGAGCGATCAGAAGTCAGAAGAATCCGAAGCAGACTCTGCCATCGCCAAAGTCGCTGTGGTAGCCACAGAAGAGGCAGCGCCCGAACAAGTAGAACAAGAGCAAGTGGCGACTGAGCAAGTGGTCACCCCCGAAAAGGCAGATGTTGAAGTAGCAGATGCTGCAGCAGGCAATACACAAGAAACAACTAAAGCAAATGTAGTTGCTGAGAACAACACTGCCGCTGACGATACTTCGACCGCAGAAGCCGTCCCGGCCTTTGAGGTTGTCGCTATCGATAGAACATCAGCAGATATCCCGGTAGAGGTTAAAAAAATCGTATTGCGGGACGCTGCAGATACAGGGCAGGATATTACCGATCTGAAGGCGGATCTTAATTCTGTTAAAAACGGAATGCGTCAGTACAATGAAAAAGCAGAAGTAGCTCGCACTCTGCTGGAAAAGATAACAGGCGGTTAACACGGTCAATCTGACCGTTCAGCTTAGACTCGTTTGAAAGGCAAGGGTAGCTTGCCTTTAGCTCCTGCCGTAGTTAGTGCTCTGATCAGAGTGTATCGATTACGGTTGCGAAGCCGGTTGTTGATGGTTCAAATCCCTGGCATTTTAGAATACCGTTTTGCGGGTTCTTCTCCAGGTTAATAGAACAGATACATTGTGCGAAACGCCGGTGTTCGGAGAACATTTTGAGTTGTATTGAGTTCAATGGAAGAAGCCTTGCGACTGATGAGGAAGGTTATCTTGAAAACATGGAGGAGTGGACGCCTGAAGTTGCTGAGCTCATGGCGACAATGGAGGGGTGTGACTTGTCGGAAAACCACTGGGAAGTGATAACCTTTCTGCGTGAATACTACACCGAGTATGAAATTGCGCCAGCAATCAGAGTTCTAACAAAAGCCATTGGCACAAAGCTCGGCAGGGAAAAAGGTAGCACTCAGTATTTATATGAACTCTATCCCCTGGGACCAGCCAGGCAGGCTTGTAAATATGCAGGTCTTCCAAAGCCGACTGGTTGCATCTAGGCGTGTGTGTGGTCGTGGTATCGGGTTCTGCACAAGTATATAAGGGCCGTGCCTCAATGATGTCTTGATTTTCGGATTCGGTAGTCATAATCTGACCACAACGAAAATCACAAGGTATAAACCATGGTTCTGTCTCGTACACTTTTCAGCATTGTGTTGCTGGGCGCGTCGTTGGCGACAAACTCTGTATTTGCACAGGGCAGTTGTTCTGCGGGTAAAACTCTCAATGAAGGGCGGCTGACAATCGCCACCGGTAACCCTGCTTACGCACCGTGGGTAATGGACGATGATCCGGCCAGTGGCCGGGGTTTTGAAGCAGCAGTCGCGTATGCTGTCGCTGATGCTATGGGATTTGAAGCAGGGCAGGTTGACTGGGTACGAACCTCATTCGATGAGGCGATCCAGCCCGGTGAAAAAAACTTCGATTTTAATATACAGCAGTATTCAATCAATGCTGAGCGTCAGCAGGTGATCGACTTCTCTGCGTCCTACTACACCACGGCCGTGGCGGTTGTGGTGAAAGCTGGAAGCACCGCGGCGGATACGGCAACGACCGGATCGGCGCTTCGTGATTTACAGTTTGGTGCAGCAGCGGGTACTACCAGTCAGACATTTCTACAAAATGTCCTCAAGCCCTCGCGGGATTTACTGTTGTACGACGACAACGCCGATGTGATCGCTGCCATTGCAGCTAATCAGATTGATGCATTAGTGTTCGATCTGCCCTCCGCGCTGTTTGCAACAGCAGTGCAGATTGATGGTGGCAAGATCCTGGGGAAGTTCCCGTCAGAGGCATCTATAGAGCCAGACAACTTCGGTCTGCTGATGGCAAAAGGAAGTGAACTGAAAGTCTGTATCGATGAAGCTATTAACAGTTTGAACGCCAGTGGTAAATTGAGTGAAATAGAATCAGAGTGGCTGGGTGATGGCGCTGGTGTTCCTGTCATAGATCTGGATAAATAGTCCGATAAGTTCTGTTGCAACACTAACATTGTCGTATACCGGGGGTTTGTGCCACAGCTAACCCGACGCCAGCGTCATGATCAAAAAATACAGCGGCGCAGCCTGGTTATTTCCGGGCTGTCGCTGGTGTTGGTGGTGTTTGCACTATACGTACTAATTCCGCTGGCGCCGGGCTGGCAGGCGGTAAAAACAAGCTTCTTCAACTGGGATATTCTGGTAAGAACGTTCCCGAAGCTGCTAAGTGCCTTTGTTGTCGATCTCAAAATATTTCTGTGGTCGGCACCGTTAATCTTTGTCTTATCTCTATCAATAGCTCTGGCACGAAATACAAATCGGCCATCGTTATTTCCGTTGCGTTTGTTTGGCGCACTGTATACCGATTTATTTAGAGGGGTGCCGGTGATACTGCTGGTGTATCTGATCGGCTTTGGCATTCCGGGTCTCGGTCTTGCACGTCCATACAATTCACCTTATATCTGGGGTACGGTTGCTCTGGTTCTCGGGTATTCCGCTTATGTAGCTGAAGTGTTCCGGGCCGGTATCGACTCAGTGCACAGCAGTCAGATTGCCGCATCGCGATCGCTTGGCTTGAGCGAAGGGGAAACATTGCGTTATGTGGTTCTGCCTCAGGCTATCCGGCGTCAGGTTCCCGCATTAATGAACTTTGTCATCGCACTGTTGAAGGATGTGGCGTTGTTGTCTTTTATCGGTCCGATTGAAGTGTTGCGTCAGGCCAATGTGTATAAATCACTGATGGCGAATTTCACCCCTTACGTGGGTGCTGCAATTATATTTCTCTGTGTCACTATTCCTATCACTCGTTATGCGGACTATCTGATGGCTAAGCAGCGCCGTCAACGAATCGCATGACCGCAAAGCTTGAATTAAAGTCTGTCACTAAATCTTTTGCTCAGCAAAAAGTGGTCGACGACGTGTCGTTGA
Source organism: uncultured Granulosicoccaceae bacterium (assembly GCA_937922015.1). Lineage (GTDB taxonomy): Bacteria > Pseudomonadota > Gammaproteobacteria > Granulosicoccales > Granulosicoccaceae. The sequence goes on along the minus strand of CAKZVB010000127.1, from coordinate 9,103 downwards.
CTGTTGCCACTGGTGAGATGGTTTGCTTAATTGGTGCATCCGGTTCAGGTAAATCTACCCTGTTGCGTTGTGTCAATCTGTTGGAAGCTATCGATGATGGAGAAATATTACTGGACGGTTTTGATATTGCCGAGCCATCATTGCCACCTGACCCCATCAGGCGTCGCATAGGTCTTGTATTCCAGAGTTTTAATTTATTTCCGCACCTGGATGTTCTATCGAATATTACGCTTGCTCCGTGCAGAGTGTTGGGTCTTGAAAAATCGATTGCCCGTGATCAGGCACTGGATCTCCTCGAACGTTTTTCACTGGCAGACAAAGCCTATTCCTATCCGGATCATTTATCCGGTGGTCAGCAGCAACGTGTTGCTATTGTACGTGCACTGGCAATGGAACCGGAGTTGTTGCTGCTGGATGAAATTACATCAGCGCTTGATCCGGAACTTATCGGTGAAGTGCTTGATGTAGTACGCAAGCTCAAAGCACAACAAATGACCATGTTGCTCGCTACGCATGAAATGTCATTTGCACGCGAAATAGCAGACACAGTGTGTTACCTGGATCGAGGGCGTGTGGTGGAGACCGGCGCACCTGAACAAATTTTTAATGACCCTGTGAAACAAAGAACGCGCGAGTTTCTTGCGCGTGTATCAGGCTAGCCTGCATTGTTCGAGCGAAAATTTTTGGTGGTCTGCTTTTGTAAGCCAGACTTTGCAGGCGTTGTTTCATAGTGACTGATATCGCACAATCAGTAGTCTTGGGTAGTCCATTGTTCTGGCTCTTCTGTCTGGCGGCAATGTTTGTTGGATTATCCAAAGGCGGATTACCCGGTTTTGGCATGTTGGCAGTGCCGGTAATGTCTCTGGTTATTTCACCAGTGGTCGCTGCGGTGTTGTTGCTGCCGATATTTATACTCTCTGACGTGGTTGGTGTTTGGTTGTATCGCCGCCAGTACAGCGCAAGAAACCTTGTGATCCTGATACCCGCAGGAATAGCGGGTGTGCTGATCGGATGGGCAACCGCGTCATTTGTTTCGGAGCAAATGGTGTCCTTTCTAATCGGACTGCTGGGTATAAGTTTCTGTCTCAATATGTGGCTGCGCTCAAACCGCAGCGATACTGCACAACATGCCACTATAGCCAAGGGGATGTTCTGGGGGACAATCTCAGGATTTACCAGTTTCGTATCTCATGCCGGCTCGCCGCCGTATCAGGTTTATACGTTACCGCAGAAGCTATCAAAAAACGTTTTTGCCGGAACCACCACCATACTCTTTGCGGTAGTTAATCTCGCGAAGGTCGTGCCTTACGCGAATTTGCAACCTTACTCAGATGCTGCACTGAAGTTGTCAATGATCCTGCTTCCGGCTGCCGTCGCGGGGACCTTAATGGGTAAGTATCTTACGCAGCGGGTGCCTGAAAAGTGGTTTTTTCTGGCAGTGCAGGTTGCCCTTTTTCTGATATCAATAAAGCTGGTATTGAATGCCTTGCCCTGGCTGGTAGATTATAATTTTTAAAACCGGCAGCGCCGGCGTTTTTACAGTCATTGGTTTGGTCTGGGTGTAGATTACCTTATGAAATCAACAGCGTAGTTAGTCTCCAGGGTTGTGCGATTCCCCTGGATTAACTGTCTCCCTTAAGAAATCACTGCCGTCTGCAGACCAACGGTTTGCTTGATTTTTGAGTCTGTATCAGGATACTATCTTATTTTACGAAAGCGCTTTCGGCGAATGTATCCGCTTAATGATTAAATGAAACGCACAACGCTTAAGGATTTGGCAAACGCCCTTGACCTTACAGAGAGTACGGTCTCACGGGCATTGAACGGCTACGCTGATATCAGTTCGCGTACCGTTGAACGTGTTCAGAGCGCGGCAGTTGAACTGGGCTATAAGCCAAATCAAAACGCCCGCAGGCTCGCAACCGGTGTTGCAGAAGCGGTGGCTTATGTCATTCCGCAAAACCACAGCTCGCTGGCAGAGCCCTTTGTTTCCCAGTTACTGCAGGGTATTGACGATTCCGTATCCAGACGTGGGTGGGACTTGCTGGTCTCCCACTCACGTAGTGCCGAAGACGAAGCGGAAAAGATTCATCGACTGATTACTTCCGGCCGTGTTGGTGGCGTGGTGTTGTCGCGGCCATTCCGCAACGACGCAAGAATCAAGTTACTGCAAAAGGCAAATTTTCCATTTGTAGTGCATGGCCGCTCCAGAATCAGTAACAGCTACGCCTGGTACGATATCGACAACAAGCTGGCCATAAAAACAGCGATCAACCATCTGGTGGGTCTGGGTCACAGACGCATCGCTTTTATCGGTGCCCCCCTATATTATAATTTTTCCTACCAGCGACTTGAGGGATACAAGAAAGCGCTGGCTGATAACGATATCCCATGGGATGAGTCTATCGTTGAAATTACCGAGATGAATGACGATAGCGGCGAAAGCGCTGCGGCCAACCAGCTCGACTCAGAGCAACCACCAACGGCGTTTATGTGCGTCTCGGATACACAGGCCATTGGTGTTCTTGCAGCAATCAGGGCACGTGGCCTGACTGCGGGTCAGGATGTTTCAGTTATAGGTTACGACGGACTGAAAATCGGCCGCCACACCAACCCGCCACTTACCACGATGTCTCAGCCGCAGGCTCAGTCAGGTCGTGAGCTTGCAGATATGTTGTTGGCAATCATCGATGGAGATGATCCAACAAAACACCAGATCCTGAAACGTGCAGAGCTAGTTCTGCGGAAAACGGATGGTCCCGCGAGGGCCAATAATTATCATTAACACGAACCAAGGGTTAGCGAATGTTTAAAAATAAACTACTCACCGCCAGTGCGGTATTGACTGCTTTGGCAATGCCGGTCAGTCATGCAGATACTATTAAGTTCTGGACCATGGAAATTCAGCCTGAGCGTATGGCCATTCAGCAAAAAATGGCTGATGGCTTTAAGGCCAGCACAGGGCATGTTGTCGAAATAATACCTGTTGAAGAAGCAGAAATCGCCACGCGCACAACAGCGGCATTTGCGGCCGGTGAACTACCTGACGTATTAAATCACACAGTACAGCATTTACTTCCGTTTGCCGAAGCCGGTATTCTGGATACCGCAGCAGCAACCGACGTTGTCAATGATCTGGGTGTAGACAGCTACGCGGCAGGTCCTGTCAATATGGCTAAATCAAATGGCGAGATTGTCTCGGTACCCACCGACGGCTGGACTCAGCTGGTGGTCTATCGCTCAGATCTATTTGCCGAAAACGATTTGAATCCACCCAGGACATTTGCAGATATCGAAGCGGCGATCAAAAAGCTGCACAACCCACCGGAAATGTACGGTTTTGTTACGGCAACCAAGATTGACGAAACCTACATGATGCAGCTAATCGAACATATCTCCCTTGCAGCGGGTTACTCCCCGGTGAATGCTGACGGTTCAATCAATGAAGATACCGCTGCACTTGCTGAAGTACTGAAGTTCTACAAAGTCATTGCCGATGCCTCTCCAAAAGGTGAGCTATTCTGGAAGCAGTCACGCGAGCAATACCTTGACGGCAGGGCTGCAATGATTATCTGGTCTCCGTCACTACTTGACGAGTTGGGTGGCCTGCGTGACAGCGCACCAGTGACCTATGCCAGTGATACCACTTCAAAGGAGCTTGCCGAGAAAACAGGTTTTGTCACTGTCTTTGCAGGACCGGGTAACGATGCCGGGGCGGCTTACGCGGATGTTCGATACCTGGGTATCACCGCCGATGCCAACACCGACGTCGCTTCAGAGTTCGTGCAGTATGTGGTTTCCGAGGGATATGGAGATTGGTTAAGCCAGGCTCCTGAAGGCAAATTCCCGGTGCGTCGTGGCAATGCAGCCGGCAGCACTGAGTATGAAGAGCTTTGGGCCACCTTACCTGTGGGCGTTGATCGCAAAGCACCACTGGGTGATATCTATCCAAAATCAGTGATTGACGATATCGTCGCCGGGCTATCAGTAGGTGATCGTTGGGGTGTTGAATCAGGTAATCTGGCAACAGCTTCAAAGATAGTTAATGCACGTGTTATGTCGCAAGTGATCCGTCAGTATATAGATGGTGATCTGTCTCTGGATGATGCATTAAAAGCAATTGTTGAGAAACATAAAGCGCTCTAAAGCACTTTAGCAGTTGTTGTCAGCGATAAAGGCGGGGATATCCCGCCTTTGATTCCAGCTCTGCACCACACCCGAATAACTGACCGGCCAAATCCACACTGGCCGGATGCCCGGCTGGGATAACGCAGCTAGCTGGATACTTATTGATTATTGTCTGATCGACCTCTAAAACATGGCAGAAAGCACAGCATCTAAAAGTACGCCTCCGAAAGGCCGTGGGCCCTTAAGTCATTCGGAAATGCGGCTGGCGTACCTGATGATTTTACCCACGCTGTTGATCGTGATGTCCATCGTGCTGCTGCCCTTACTGGCCAATTTCTGGATCAGTTTTAAGCCGGTACAGCTGGGGGATCTGCGTCCGCCAACGGTCATCGCAAATGAACGCATGCGACCAGTGCCAAAGGCCGCGGGTGATCTTTCTGAAATAAGTTATCGCTTGCGAAATTCTTCACAGCGCGGCGATATAGACAATGTGGTGTTCAGCGACAGTCTTCCGGAGGGACTGACAATAGATGGCGATATTGATCAGCGCTGTAGCATTTCAGACAGAGTGCTGGACTGCAACCTGGGGGCATATGCTGCTGGCAAACGGGAAACATTGAAAATTCCGGTGGTGGTGTCACAGTCGTATATTGATGATCCCGTTAAACCACGACAAAGCAAACCTGTTATCTCCGGTGACGCCGATAACATATTAACTAATTCTGTTTTCAGCCTCGAAAACTATCGAAAAATATTCTCAGCCTCCGAATTCTGGGGGGTATTGCGTGTATCGTTGTACTACACAGTCTTCGGTACGATAGGTGCGCTTGTATTTGGTCTGTTCGCGGCGCAGCTACTCAGCGCGACATTTCCCGGACGCGGTATATTGCGTGGTTTTTTTCTGTTCCCATACGTTGCTCCTGTGATAGCAGTGGCGTTTGCATGGGTGCTATTGCTTGATGCAGGACCGGGTGGAACTCTCAACGCGATTTTAATGAAAATCGGTGCCATAGATGGTCCGGTCAACTTTCTGGGTCAGCGCTCAGTGCCGATTACCGTGTTTGGTTTCACTATCAGATTCCCGGTGGCACTAACCACGGTTATTTCTTTTGAAGTATGGCGCTACTTTCCATTGTCTTTTCTATTCATACTGGCGCGTATGCAATCAATGTCCAGTGAGACTTACGAAGCCGCAGAAATGGACGGTGCCACTCCCATGCAGCAATTCTGGTACATCTCTCTGCCCCAGCTTGCCGGTATATTAGCGGTGCTTTTTTTACTGCGTTTTATCTGGACGTTTAATAAGTTTGACGACATCTTCCTGTTAACAGGTGGTGGAGCGGGCACTCGCACCTTGACCGTCGATGTTTATGAACAGGCTTTCGCGGTATCAAATCTGGGTGCCGGCGCTGCTGTGGCGGTTGTCGTTTTTGTCGTTTTACTGTGTTCGGCGCTATTGTTTTTTAAGTACTCACCACAGGATGATGGTTGATGAAGATTGGTAATGCATTCTTTATCGCCGCTTTTATCGGTGCCGCCTGGGGGGTGATTTACACCGTCGTACTCAGCGTTCTGGCTATGCTGATCACAGGTGAGACGGTGATACCGGATATTGGTGCCGCATTTGTCAGTGGTGCTATAGGGGCTGGGCTATATATTTTAATGCCACCGGAAAAACGCGGCTGGGCGTGGGTGGCTGTGACAGCGGTGGTGGCGTTTATTACTCTGGTGATTTTCAATTCCGTGTTAAATGCGAATGACTTTTCTACACTCATTCCGATTGCCACTGCACTCGCCGTATTTATTATCAGCGCTGTCAGTTGGCACTTATGTCTTGACGGGGTTAGTTCGGAGAGCCAGGGGCGTTATCAGTTAGAAGTTATTTTTATTCGTGTCATGAAGGGCTTCGGATTTGTTTTCTTTATCATAATAGTGGCGCTGCCTTTTTATGTCATGTTAATGACCAGCCTCAAGAGTCAGCAGTCACTATTGTCTAATCCGCTGGACTTATCGATCGATCTCAGTAAAAGCCCGCAGCAATTGTTTCGCAGTTATATAGAGCTATTTTCTAAATATCAATTCGGTACGTTCCTGCTGAATTCGGCAATAGTCTCAGTGTCTACTGTGCTTATAACCTTGCTATTTTCAATTCCCGGAGCCTATGCAGTCTCGAGACTCAGATTTCCGGGACAGGCAGTGTTGTCGCGTTCTATTTTGCTTATTTATATGGTGCCCGCAATAGTGTTGGTCATACCACTGTATACGGTATTTTCCCAGTTGGGTTTGCGTAATACACTGCTTGGTTTGATTGTGGTTTACCCGGCAACTACCATTCCGGTCGCTGTATATATGTTGCAGGGGTATTTTCGTGGTTTACCCTATGAACTCGAAGAGGCCGGATTAATGGATGGTCTGACTCGATTGGGAGTGATCGCAAAGATAACGCTGCCGTTGTCACTGCCTGCTATCGCTTCAGTATCTTTATATATCTTTATGATTGCATGGAACGAGTTTTTGTTTGCCTTCATGTTTCTTGACGACCCCGGAATATTTACCTTGTCCCGTGGTGTGCAGGCGCTTAATTCTTCCGAAATTCCCAGGCAACACCTGATGGCCGGTGCTGTGATTGCTACCGTGCCGGTATTGGTGTTGTTCTTGTGGTTTGAACGGTTTCTGGTTGCAGGGCTTACTGCCGGTAGTGTAAAAGGATAATCCAATGTCTATAGAGCTTGATAACAAGGCGCGGGAAATACTAAGAAAAAATGATCGTGGTGGATACACAATACCAACTGCCCGGTTGTATCCCTATCAATGGAATTGGGATTCTGCGTTTACGGCTCTGGGCCTTTCGACTTTTGACCGCGACAGGGCGTGGACAGAGTTAGAGTTGTTGCTCGAAGGGCAGTGGGCTAATGGCATGATCCCCAGTATCATTTTTCGAAGTGATGATCCTGACTATTTTCCCGGTCCTTCAGTGTGGCAGACGCAAACATCTGCAACGCCGCCACCGCTTATACCTTCCACCGGTATTTCCCAGCCGCCTATCCTTGCCAGTGTTGCTTTAGCCTTGGTTGAATCCGGTGGTGCTGATGATCTGCAAAGATCATCACAGCTTATCGATAAAATGCTCTCATGGCATCGTTGGTATCAAACAGAGCGAACGTCGGCTGCGGCATCTGTGGTTGCTACTGTACATCCGTGGGAGACGGGGCGCGACAACTGTCCGGATTGGGAGCTGGGTCTGTCAACAATGACTATCGATCCCCGCCTGGAACCCTACGTACGTAAAGATACCGAACATGCAAACCCTGAACAACGACCCAGCAAGGAACAATACGATAAATATCTATCGATCGTGAAGTACGGTCGCGAGTCAGGTTGGGATCAGCGGGCGCTGACAGATACCGGGCCCTTTTTAATGGCAGACCCGGGCATACACTTTATTTTGTTAAGAGCTAACAGGGATTTGCTAAAGCTTGCTCAACGATTAAATCTGTCAGAACAATCAGCAGAGCTTGAAAAATATATAGAGCTCGGTGTGCAAGGCAGTGACTATTTCTGGAATGAAACTATCGGTGCGTTTACCGCCCGCAATATTGTCAGCGGAGAATACTCAAATGGTTTTAGTAACGCGAGCGCACTTTGTTTTTATGCAGATGCAGGGACAGAGACTCAGCGCATTAAAACGATCGAGAACATGCAGCGCATAGCTGACAAGGTGGACTACATGATGCCTAGCTGGGACCCTGATGCTGAAAAATTTGACCCGCAACGCTATTGGTGTGGTCCCATTTGGCCGCAGATGAATTTTATTATTTCGACAGGCCTGGATGAGCAGGGACATAACAGTATGGCGGAGGATATTCGCCGCGATATGGCTTTGCTGATAGAGAAATCAGGGTTCTACGAATGTTTCAATCCATTCAGTGGTGAAGGGTGCATTGGTGCAGATTTTTCCTGGACTGCTGCTATCTGGCTGGCATGGGCTTCACCAAGTCATCAAAAGATGGCGGCATAGGAACCTCTCATGGGTGCAATAAGGCTTTCAAAAGTTGAAAAGTGGTTTGGGGATGTCCAGGTCATTAAAGGCGTTGATATTGATATCAATGACGGAGAGTTTATTGTGTTTGTCGGACCTTCGGGTTGTGGCAAATCTACCTTGTTGCGAATGATAGCCGGACTAGAGGATACCAGCAGAGGGACGATCTGGCTTAACGAAAAAGATGTCACCGCCATTCCGCCGTCGGGTCGGAAGTTGTCAATGGTGTTTCAATCCTATGCGCTATACCCGCATATGTCGGTCGGTGAAAACATGGGCTTCGGCTTAAAAACAGCCGGCACTGATAAATCAATAATTGCCGAAAAAGTTGATCGGGCTGCAGATATTCTGGAGCTGCAGCCCTACCTTAAGCGAAGGCCCAGAGACTTGTCTGGCGGGCAGCGTCAGCGTGTTGCCATCGGTCGTGCGATAGTGCGCGAGCCGGAAGGTTTCCTGTTTGATGAACCATTGTCTAACCTGGACGCGGCCCTGCGTGTACAAATGCGTTTTGAGATCGCCAGGCTCCACAGTACGCTGCAAACCACGATGATCTATGTGACCCATGATCAGGTTGAAGCGATGACACTTGCAGACCGGATAGTGGTATTGAAAGATGGCCTGGTGATGCAAACCGGTACGCCGGTAGAGTTGTATGAACAGCCGGATAACCTGTTTGTGGCAGGGTTTATCGGTAGCCCCAAGATGAATATTCTGCACTGCCAATACACGCAGGGCAGACTTTCACTGGAAGGGCATAACGGTGTTTCCTTATCAGATCTCGGTGCACAGGGTGGTGAAGTAGAATCCGTCACTACAATGGGGGTCCGGCCTGAGCATATTTCCCTTTGCGATGCAGAGAAATCCAACTGCACAGGCGTAATAGATTTTGCAGAATACCTGGGATCGGATACTTTTCTATACGTGAATTGTGGACAG
>CAKZVB010000126.1 GCA_937922015.1 uncultured Granulosicoccaceae bacterium | reverse complement strand
GACGGGATAACTTTAACGAAATGTCTATTTACATAGTTCCAAACACAGATTTAAGTGCAGTTTTTAAAATGACAGTATGTCTATTCACCATCAGACGAAAATATTGCTGCACATCTCGCCTGATCAAGCTCGGCACGTGGCGAGCCACGCACCTCGCTCGATCAAGCGACCTGTTTTGCACCCCTATTTTGATCAACTTGGCGCTGAATGCGAATCCTCATGAATATGCAGGCTAGGGATTCATTCCCTTCAGGTATTTAAACGCTTCGCTCTCAGTTGAAAGCATTAAGGTTGTGTTGTTCTTGATAACTGATTTATACATCTCCATGGTCTTTTGAAATTCGTAGAAATCTACGGACTCAGTGCTTTTGTTATAAGCCTGAGAGTAGATCTCAGTGGCTTTAGCATCAGCTTCACCGCGAATCTCTTCCACTTCCCGATAGGCTTCTGATTGAATTTTATTTAATTCCCTTTCTCTGAAGCCGTTTATGCGTGCTGCCTCACCGTTGCCTTCAGATCTGAATCTTTCTGCTATCTGGCGACGCTCACTGATCATGCGATCGTAAATTTTCGGCCGTACGCTTTCGTTGTAGTTAATACGTTTAAAGCGAATATCCAGTAATTCAATGCCGAATACTTTTACTTTTTCTGCCGCAGAATTGAAGATCTCCATTTCGACCAACTGGCGTCCCTTGCTAATCGGTACAAGCGATCCCAGAGTGGCCAGATCCTCTTCTGTCAATGATGCATCAAGCAGCGGTTTTCTGTCTTTGGTGGTGCGTATGATTTCTATTAGTTCATGCTTGGCGACGGCATTGCGCGTTTCGCTGCCCAGAATATCGTCGAGGCGGGATTGCGCACTGCGCTCGTCACGCAGTCGTAAAAAATACTGAAGCGGATCAGTAATACGCCAGCGTGCGAATAGATCTACTGCTATGTAGAGCTTATCTTTGGTAGGCATGTTGCTTGGGTTGCCATCCCATTCGAGTATCCGTTTTTCAATGGGGTTTACGTGCTGAATGAAAGGAACCTTGAATTTCAGGCCCGCTGTTGTGATAGCGTCGCCCACTGGTTTTCCAAATTGGGTGATGATGACTTGTTCTGTTTCCCTGACTTTATAAACAGAGTTAGAGACTAGCAAAACAATTGCAGCAATTATTATAAGGGTAAAAACTTTCATGGAGTAAGCCCCTTGCCACCCAGTGGCAGTAAAGGTAATACTTGTTGTGATTTGTCATCCATAATTATTTTGGACTCAAGCTCCGGCAGTACTTCCTGTAGTGTTTCGATGTATATTCTGCGTCGTGTTACCTCTGGCGCTTTAAGATACTCGGTGAATACCGCGTTGAATCTTGCGGCATCCCCTTCTGCTTCATTGATGCGTTTGAGGCGGTAGCCATCTGCGGCACGAATGCGCTGATCTTTTTCGCCTTCAGCCAGTGGTACCACTTTATTGTACTCACGCCGTGCCGCGTTTATCAGGCTCTCTTTTTCCTGCTGTGCCTGGTTCACTTCGTTAAATGATTCCTGTACTGGCCGTGGCGGGTTGATGTTTTTAAGCTGAACCTGATCAATGCTGACGCCGATGCCATATTTGGTTGTGAGTTCCTGCATCTTAATTAACGCTTCGTCTTCAATTTCCTGACGACCAATCGTGATGACTTCATCGACTGTTCGATCACCGACGACTTCACGCATGACTGACTCTGATAAGTCCCGCAGAGTTTCACCGGGATTGCGCACGTCGAACATGTATTTTTTTGGATCTTCGATGCGGTATTGCACTACCCATTCAACCAACGCGGCATTGAGATCACCCGTGACCATCTGGCTTTGTGCCTGTGGGTCAGAGCGAGTCTGGCTGCGATTGGTGGCTCCGGCGGTTGCGAAGCCGAATTCCTGCTTAAGTTGTCGTTTAACCGGCACAATGGTGACCTCGTCAGCACCCCAGGGCACTTTAAAATGCAGGCCGGCTGGCTCTTCCTTAACGTATTTTCCAAAGCGGGTGACGAGACCTATTGAATCACTTGGCACGGTGTAATAGGCGGTGTAGATCAATAGTCCAATTGCAACTAAAGCTGCAATGCCCAGTATTCCAAAAAAACCACCGGGCAGATTCATGTTGGCGCCGCCGCCGCCGCTGCTGCCGCCTCCACCTCCACCGCCGCCTCGTTTGCCGCCAAATATGTCTTCCACCTTCTTTTTCTGTTGGCGAAAAACTTCATCAAGGTCGGGAGGGCCGTTTGATGAATTCGAAGAGTTGCCCGAACCCCACTCGTTTGCCTGTGCGCCCGGTCTTGATTTTTCCAGATCAATCACTGCCATGCTGTTATCTCGGTTGTTTGCGATCATGCTTCAATTATAGACCTTCAAAGTATGGAGTATGGTAAGTCAATATCCCTGTTTTTTTCCACTTACAGAGATCAGTGCCAGACAAACGTTTGCCCGAAGCAGGGCTAACTATACCTGCTTTTCCACACTTCACATTGATCGAGTGGCATTTGTATGGGAATCGCCGCGTGTGGCTGAAATCGATTTTGACGAATTGTAGTCAGCAGGCGGTAATTTGATGATAGGTCTGTTGGTCAATATTACTGCCGCACAGCACAAGGCCGACTCTCTTTGACGCCAGTTTTTCTTTTAGCGGATTCAGCAGAGCTGTCATCGCCGCTGCACACGCCGGTTCCACGGCAAGATTCAAGTCGGTAAAAATTGTCTTCATTACTGCATTAATTTGTTCATCGCTGACGGTGACAACGTCATCAACCAGTTCTTTGACAATTGCGAATGACAATGGCAAGTGCATGGGAGCGCCCAGGCTGTCAGCGATGGTCGCCACATTGACAGACGGTGCCGGAGAGTTTGCAGCCAGACTCTGGGTCATACCCTGCGCGCCCATCGGTTCCACGCCATAGATTTTGCACGCGGGGTTAATTTGTTTCACGGCGGCGGCGATACCGGAAATGAGTCCGCCACCGCCAATCGGCACGATGACAGCATCCAGTTCAGGGGCGTCCTCGCATAGTTCAAGACCAGCGGTGGCTGACCCTGCGAACGTATGCTGACCCTCGAAGGGATGCACCATGGTGCGACCTTCCGTTTGCTTCAGGTTTGACACGATGTCTATCAGTTGCGCGATATCACGGCCCAGAACCACTTCAGCGCCCAGTTTTTTGCAACATTCAACACGATACGGATTGGCTGTTTCGGGCATAACCACTTTTGCTGATGTGTTGGCAACGCGGGCGGCATACGCGGTTGCGATAGCGTGATTCCCGGCAGAGAATGCAGTAACCCCCTTTGCCAGTTGCGCCTCGTCAAGATGCATCAGCGTGTTTATTGCGCCACGAGCCTTGAAACTGCCCGTTCGCTGGAATAATTCCATTTTTAACCACACCCGGGTATCACCAAACAAGTGTTGCTGGCGCAAGCCGTAGTATGGCAGTGTAGGTGTGCGAATAATATGCGGAGCTATACGTATTGCCGTTTGATGGATTGTTTTAATATCTGGATAGGCTGTCATTGATTGTTATCCGAGGCGTTTCGCCTTATGTATAAACCGACAATTAACAAAAGGTACACAATAACAAGTAATAGAGGTAACCCGTAAGTAACAGATATCTCTATAGACCAGCCACCGGATATTGACCCGAATAACGCACCGATACCCCACATAACCGAAAAGGTCGCAGAGCCGTTTATTAATTCGCGCCCGGTGAATCGGTCGCCCAGGGATTTTAGCGACACGGTATAGACTCCATAGCCGGTAGAGCCCGCCAGTACCAGTGCCGGCCACAGCAATATTGAGTGAAGCAGCCACGGCAGTGCCGCAGTCACCATGGCGGTGATACCGGCGAGCCAGATCAGCAGAGTTCTGGCTGGTATTTGATCGGCCAGCCAGCCGATTGGATATTGAAGAAATATATTGCCGATTATCAGCGCGGTCAATGCAAACGCGGCCGTGCTGGCAGTGAGGCCGTTTTCAACGCCGTAGACCGGTAGAAGTGACAACGTAGCCGCATCGAAGATTGCAAAACAACCCACTGCAGCGACCAGCATTGGCGCTTGTGGTGCGAAAGATAAAATACCGGAGGTACTGGACTCTTCGGATTTTTCAAGCTCAACATCGCGGATAAGGGTAATCGGTATAACGCCGATAACAATCGCCGTGGCGCCAATAATAAAGGGTGCCCAGCCGTCTATCCCGATAAGCCCGATTAGCGCCGGACCGGTGGCGAAGCTTGCAGACAATATACTTGCGTAAACTGCCACCACCTTACCGCGGTTTGCGCCGGAAGCAGAGCCCACAATCCATGTTTCACTGAGAATAAAGAGTGTGGCGATCGCCATGCCGTGAAGTGTTCGTAGTACAAACCACGCTGCTATGTTGTCGAATGTTTTGTAGCCGAGAATCAGCACAGCGGTGACCAGTGCAGCCACAATCGCTACGCGTTTGGGGCTATACCGTTCTGACAGGGCCGGAATCATCGGTGAAAACAACAATATGCCTATAGGCATCATTGCCGAGTTCAGCCCGATAAGATTAGACGCGACATCCTGTTGCTGTAGTAATAGGGATAACAATGGTGCGGTCATACCGAAAGCCAGGCCAAATACGGCAATTGCCGAGCAGGCAGCAATCAGGTTGCGCGTATTACCCGCCGGGACATGAGGCTCAGAATTTTCGGGTGATGACATGAATTGTACTGGTGGAAAATGTGCGGTGCCCGTTGGAGAGCGGTGGGGTCGGGCAGTGGGGTAATCTACTCTGTCTGCAGGAAATATGCTGAACAATCTGCATTTACACGAATGAAGCCAGCATCGAGGTTTGATTTAGTGTTGCAACACTAAGCGTGCAAATTGGTGCTTAATAGTTAGACATAAATCTATGAATTACGTAGAATACCCGACGCTCCTACGACAGTCTTGTCGTATTCATCCCCAAACCTACAGAGAAAATCCAATTGCGTAAACACGCAATACTTACGCTTGCAGACGGCACTGTCTTCGAAGGTCAATCCATCGGCGCTGAGGGTATCGGTGTTGGCGAAGTTGTCTTTAATACAGCAATGACAGGCTATCAGGAGATCCTCACCGATCCCTCATACGCCAGGCAGATAGTGACATTAACGGCGCCTCATATTGGCAACACAGGTGTTAATGCGGCCGATGAAGAATCGTCTGGTTTACATGTGGCGGGTTTGGTCATACGTGACCTGCCGTTGATGACGAGTAGTTTTCGCAGCGAACAGACGTTAAGTAACTATCTGAAACAGAACAATATTGCCGCTATAGCCGATATTGATACCCGCCGTCTTACGCGCCTGTTGAGAGAAAAGGGTGCGCAGCCAGGTGTCATTGACTGCAGTGCACAGCCTGATACCGGCCTGGCAGCTCAGCGAATTACCGAATTCGGTGGCCTGGTCGGTCTGGATCTCGCACAGGTTGTTTCGGTCAGTAGTCCATACGAATGGACAGAAGGTACCTGGCAACTTGGCCGCGGAAGCTGCAAGCCTGGTAATTTGCCACACCATGTAGTCGCCTACGATTTCGGGGTGAAGCGGAATATCTTGCGTATGCTGGCAGACCGCGGGTGCCGGGTGACAGTAGTTAATGCCAGGACTCCGGCCGACGATGTTTTAGCGATGCAACCAGACGGTGTGTTTCTGTCCAATGGTCCCGGTGATCCCGAACCGTGCACTTATGCGATAGATGCCATAAAGCAATTGCTGGGCAGTGGATTGCCCATCTTTGGCATCTGCCTTGGTCACCAGTTGCTGGCGCTGGCCAGCGGCGCATCAACGGTGAAAATGAAATTCGGACACCATGGTGCCAATCACCCGGTGGTCGATTTAAAAACGACGGAAGTCATGATCAGCAGTCAAAACCACGGTTTTGCGGTTGACGAAGATAGTCTGCCAGCTAATTTAACAGCGACACATCGGTCACTATTTGATAACAGTTTGCAGGGAATAGAGCGAACAGATGTGCCGGCCTTTAGTTTTCAGGGGCATCCGGAAGCAAGCCCGGGTCCCCACGATGCAGCGCCGCTGTTTTCACGTTTTATCAACATGATTGAATCGGTTAAAAATGCCTCGTCGTAACGATATAAATAGCATCCTTGTGATTGGGGCGGGGCCGATTGTGATTGGCCAGGCGTGTGAATTTGACTATTCGGGAGCGCAAGCCTGTAAGGCGCTGCGTGAGGAGGGTTACCGGGTAATACTGGTAAATTCAAATCCCGCGACCATCATGACTGATCCCTCTACGGCTGACGTCGTCTATATCGAGCCTGTCGACTGGCAAGTAGTTGAAAAAATAATTGAGCGTGAAAAACCGGATGCCATTCTGCCCACCATGGGTGGACAGACAGGTTTAAATTGCGCGCTTGATCTTTTTAACAACGGTGTACTTGAAAAACATTCTGTTGAAATGATTGGTGCCAGGCCCGAAGCAATCGATCTGGCAGAGGATCGAGATAAGTTTCGTCATGCAATGACCGAAATCGGCCTGGCCACACCTGCGGCGCAAATAGCGCACAGCATGGAAGAGGCCTATGCCGGTCTTGAAATAATTGGCTTCCCGACTATCATCCGTCCCTCGTTTACCATGGGTGGCAGCGGTGGCGGGATCGCCTATAACCGTGATGAGTTTACCGAGATCTGCGAGCGCGGTTTGTCGTTGTCTCCCACCACTGAGATTCTAATGGAAGAGTCAGTGCTGGGTTGGAAAGAATATGAAATGGAGGTGGTGCGGGATAATGCAGACAACTGCATTATTGTTTGCTCTATTGAAAACCTTGACCCGATGGGGGTTCATACCGGTGACTCGATAACCGTTGCCCCCGCGCAGACGCTGACTGATAAGGAGTATCAGATCATGCGTAACGCCTCCATTGCCGTGTTGCGTAAAATCGGCGTAGAGACCGGCGGCTCAAATGTTCAGTTTGCTGTTAATCCTGAGAATGGCAGTCTAATTGTTATTGAAATGAATCCTCGTGTATCACGATCATCGGCACTTGCGTCGAAAGCAACCGGTTTTCCTATTGCCAGAGTTGCTGCAAAACTTGCTGTCGGTTTTACACTTGATGAATTACGTAACGATATAACCGGTGGTGCCACACCGGCGTCATTCGAGCCGGCAATCGACTACGTAGTAACTAAAATTCCACGCTTTGCGTTTGAGAAATTCCCCACGGCTGACGCGCGCCTGACAACGCAAATGAAGTCTGTCGGCGAGGTGATGGCGATTGGTCGTAATCAGCAGGAATCACTTCAAAAAGCTTTACGTGGTCTTGAAATCGGCGTGGCCGGACTCGATGAAATTCTGGATGACAATTTATCAGCGGAAGACAGAGAGACAGAACTACAGCTTCAAATGAGCCAGCCCGGTGATCGCCGACTTTGGTACGTTGCCGATGCCTTCCGGCATGGTTATACGCAGCAGCAAGTACATGACATCACCAAAATCGATCCCTGGTTTCTGGCACAAATTGACGATCTGGTAGCGTGTGAGCAGTCTCTGCGTGGTCGATCATTAGAGAGTATAGAAAGAGAAGAGTTGCGAAGCCTGAAGCGTAAGGGATTCTCTGATATGCGGCTGGCCAGTGTTATGGCAGTCGGGGAAGATGACGTGCGTGCTCATCGTCATGCAATGAACCTGCGTCCTGTTTATAAACGTGTTGATACCTGTGCGGCAGAATTTGCAACCGATACTGCCTACCTGTATTCGACCTATGAAGAAGAGTGTGAGTCAGAACCCACGACTCGGGAAAAAATCGTGGTGCTCGGTGGCGGACCCAATCGAATTGGTCAGGGTATAGAGTTTGACTATTGCTGTGTGCATGCGGCTCTTGCGATGCGTGAAGATGGTTATGAAACCATTATGATTAACTGTAATCCAGAGACAGTATCAACGGATTACGATACCTCCGATCGTTTGTATTTTGAACCATTGACCTTTGAAGATGTGTCTGAAATATTGCACGTTGAAAACCCCAAAGGTGTGATTGTTCAATATGGTGGGCAGACGCCACTTAAGCTTGCCGACCAGCTGTGGCGCAACGGTGCGCCAGTGATTGGCACCTCGCCGGACGCTATCGATCTGGCTGAAGACCGTGAGCGTTTCAAGCAGCTTATCGAAAAAATAGGTCTGCGCCAGCCACCAAACCTGACAGCCAATACCGAAGACCAGGCGCTTGAAGCGGCTGAGAAAATCGGTTATCCGCTGGTGGTTCGCCCGTCATACGTTTTGGGTGGTCGTGCGATGGAGATTGTTTTTAGTGATGATGAGCTGCGTCGCTACATGGCCACAGCAGTATCGGTATCAAATGATTCACCTGTTCTGCTTGATCGTTTTCTGGATGATGCGATAGAAGTCGATGTTGATGCTATCTGTGATGGCCGGCAAGTGGTTATCGGCGGCATAATGGAGCACATAGAACAGGCGGGTGTGCATTCCGGTGATTCCGGGTGTTCTTTACCACCCTACACATTGTCAGAAGAAAAACAGCAGCAACTGACTGAGCAAATGACCAGCATGGCGCTTGCGCTTGGTGTTGTCGGATTGTGCAATGCGCAATTCGCTATAAAGGGTGATGATATTTATGTTATCGAAGTCAACCCCCGGGCGTCGCGAACCGTACCGTTTGTATCGAAGGCGACTGGTGTGCCGCTTGCTGCCATTGCGGCACGCTGTATGGCCGGAGTCTCGCTTGAGCAGCAGGGTATTAACGGGCCTGTGACCTCTAGTTTCTTTGCGGTCAAAGAGTCGGTCTTTCCATTTAATAAATTCCCCGGAGTCGATCCACTGCTGGGACCGGAGATGAAATCCACCGGTGAAGTAATGGGCAGTGGTCGCAGCTTTGCTGAAGCGTTTGGCAAGAGTTCACTTGCCGCCGGCATGCCTCTGCCCAGCACGGGGGCGGTGTTGCTGAGTGTACGTGATGCGGACAAAGCACGCGCAGTCGAACTGGCAACAACCATTCATGAGGCCGGGTTTACATTATTTGCAACGGGTGGCACACAGCGTGCGATTGCAGATTCGGGAATTCCGTGTCATCTGGTCAACAAAGTAAAACAAGGGCGGCCGCACGTAGTTGATATGATTAAAAATGATGCATTAACATTGATAATCAACACCACGGACGGCAAGCAGGCGATTTCTGATTCCTTTCTGATCAGACGCGAAGCGCTCAACCATCGGATTGCCTATGCAACAACGATTGCGGCCGGAGCAGCAATAGCAACGGCGGTGAGCACTGCTTCAAACGGCGCTGTCAATAATGTTTACAGCTTAGAAGAAATACATGAGGAAATATCATGAGCAATAAGGTGCCACTAACAGCACACGGTGCCGAAAGCCTACGAACTGAGTTAGCAGACCTGAAATCGGTGCAGCGCCCTCGGGTTATTCAGGCTATTGCAGAGGCGCGAGAGCATGGTGATCTAAAAGAAAACGCCGAGTACCACGCGGCACGTGAACAGCAAAGTTTTATAGAAGGCAGAATTAAGGATATCGAGGGCAAGTTGTCGCATGCCCAAATTATCGATGTCACAGAAATGAATGCCGACGGTAAAATTATTTTCGGCACTACTGTTGAGTTGACTGATCTGGATACTGATGAATCAGTTACCTACCGCATTGTTGGTGATGACGAGGCCAACATAAAAGAGGGTCTGATCAGTTTCAGCTCACCGCTGGCACGCGCGATAATTGGCAAGCGTGAAGGCGACGACATCTCTTTCGACGCACCGGGCGGGGTCCGGGAGTATGAAGTTGTTAAGGTAAGTTATATCTAGATTAAGTCAGCGGTATAAATGCCGATTATTTTTTCGCAAATACGATATGCGGTTTTTCGTGGTTGCGTTTGAATAAAACGGCAATCTGGCCAAGTTGCTGAATAACTAATGCGTCGTGATCGGCGGCAAGTTTGGAAATGATTGCGCGACGTTCTTCGCGATCACCTACACCAACCTTTATTTTGATCAATTCGTGGTAGGACAGCGCAATGTCGAATTCAGCGAGAAGCGCCTCAGTGACGCCTTTTTGACCAATGCGTACGACGGGTGTCAGTTCGTGGCACATTGATTTTAATTGTCGCAGTTGTTTTTTATTTGGGGTCATAGCTTGTTTACTTGATGGCACAACACGCCGGACTTGCGGTGTTGTGAGGCCCGCAAGTGTACACGGTAAACTGGTTTGCTGTAACAACTTAAGTGCCTGCAGCGGATTTGCGGCGATGTTTTCTATCGGTGCGGGCAATTGATGGCGGTATGATCTGTTTTTACAAAGGGTGGCGGCAAAAGAACCGTGTATTCTGTATTCTTAAGCAATGTGAGGAGCAGCTCACACCGGATAACGATGAATAAAAAGGCAATTCTATTGCTATCGTTCATTACGGGGCTGTGTGAATGACCGCGGGACATACAAATGAGTCGTAGCAAAAGTAGTCGACGCTGGCTTGATGAGCACCATTCTGATGATTTTGTACTAAAATCACGTCTCCAGAGTTGGCGTTCACGCGCTGTCTATAAGTTGGCCGAAATAGACGAACGTGATCGTTTGATTAAACCGGATATGTGTGTGATTGAACTCGGCGCAGCTCCCGGTGGCTGGACTCAATACGTCGCCGGTAAGTTGTCAGGCAAGGGTTTTTTGCTGGCTGTCGATATACTGGAGATGGATTCAGTGGCGGGTGCGACTATCCTGCAGGCTGATTTCACGGAAAATGAGTCGCTCGATCGTATTCGCGATTTGCTGGACGGACGCGTCGTAGACCTTGTTTTGTCTGACATGGCCCCCAACTTTACCGGACAACCGGTTGTCGATCAGCCAAGGTCGATGTATTTGGCCGAATTGGCATTGGATATGTGTAATGAATTCCTCGCCCCGGGTGGTAGTCTGCTGGTGAAGACGTTTCAGGGTTCGGGATTTGAAGAATTGAACAAGGATATGCGCAAACAGTTTGCAACCGTGAAAAGTCGCAAGCCAACGGCCTCCAGGCCGCGCAGTCGTGAAGTGTATATCCTGGCAAAGAACAAGCTAAACCAGTAAATAGTTTATAATAAGCACACTTCTTTGGCTTTTTGCCGGGGACCAAGACAACTCGAGGCAATTTCGGTTTGAACGACCTGTTAAAAAACGTACTTTTGTGGGTAGTAATAGCCGTCATTTTGGTGGCGGTGTTTAACAACCTTGGCGGTCAGGCCCAGGTTGGCAACACAATAACTTATTCCCAGTTTATTGAAGATGTTAAGTCCGGACAAATTCAATCGGCCAATATTGCCGGCCGTGAAATTACCGGGCGAAACTCTGCCGGCTTGTACAGCACCTACAGCCCGGAGACCGATAACCGGGCTCTGATCGGTGATTTGCTCGATGCCGGTGTGGAAATCGCAGCGGAACCGCCGGAGAATCCTAATTTTCTGTTGCAGTTATTGCTGAATACCTTTCCATTTCTTCTTTTTATTGGCATCTGGATCTACTTCATGCGCCAGATGCAGGGCGGTGGCGGTGGCCGGGGGGCGATGTCTTTCGGCAAGAGCAAAGCACGTCTGCTGGGCGAAGATCAGGTCAAGGTAACCTTTGCTGATGTTGCCGGTGTTGAAGAGGCCAAAGAAGAGGTAGAAGAGCTGGTCGAATTTCTACGCGACCCCGGTAAATTTCAAAAGCTGGGTGGCAAGATCCCGCGCGGAGTGTTGCTGGTGGGTTCGCCGGGTACAGGTAAAACACTGCTGGCCAAGGCAATTGCCGGCGAGGCCAAGGTGCCGTTTTTTACTATTTCAGGCTCCGATTTTGTTGAAATGTTCGTTGGTGTGGGTGCGTCCCGCGTACGCGATATGTTTGAACAAGCCAAGAAACATGCACCTTGCATAATCTTTATTGATGAAATCGA
This sequence comes from uncultured Granulosicoccaceae bacterium, assembly GCA_937922015.1. Classification (GTDB taxonomy): domain Bacteria; phylum Pseudomonadota; class Gammaproteobacteria; order Granulosicoccales; family Granulosicoccaceae. The sequence continues at coordinate 7,859 of CAKZVB010000126.1, read as the reverse complement.
CGCCGTGGGCCGTCATCGTGGTGCAGGCCTGGGTGGGGGGCACGACGAGCGTGAGCAAACCCTCAATCAGTTGTTGGTTGAAATGGACGGCTTTGAAGGTAATGAGGGTGTCATTGTTATTGCTGCAACTAACCGCCCGGACGTTCTCGATCCCGCATTGTTGCGTCCGGGTCGCTTTGACCGACAGGTTGTTGTTCCTCTGCCTGATGTCCGTGGTCGAGAGCAGATCCTGCGAGTGCACATGAATAAGGTTCCGGTGGCTGACGATGTACGTCCTGATCTGCTGGCACGCGGTACGCCCGGGTTTTCCGGTGCTGATCTGGCAAACCTTGTTAACGAGGCCGCGCTGTTTGCTGCACGTAGCGACAAGAAACTTGTCGAGATGAAAGAATTCGAGCAGGCAAAAGACAAAATCATGATGGGTGCCGAGCGCCGTTCCATGGTGATGTCCGAAGACGAGAAAAATCTAACGGCATACCATGAGGCCGGTCATGCAATTGTAGGGCGCCTGGTACCGGATCATGATCCGGTTTATAAGGTGACCATCATACCGCGTGGGCGTGCGCTCGGAGTGACCATGTTCCTGCCGGAGCAGGATCGATACAGTCTGAGCAAGCTTGGATTGGAAAGTCAGATTTCCAGTTTATACGGTGGTCGTGTGGCGGAAGAGATCATTTTTGGTGAAGACAAAGTCACCACCGGTGCCTCAAGTGATATTGAAAGAGCCACCGAATTAGCCCGCAACATGGTGACTAAGTGGGGCTTGTCAGACACACTTGGTCCGCTGGCCTATAGCGAAGAAGAAGGAGAGGTGTTTTTAGGGCGCAGTACAAACCAGCCCAAACAAATTTCCGGCTCTACAAAGGAGCGTATCGATACCGAAGTGCGTGCAATTATTGATCGTAACTACGATCGTGCTGAAGACATACTGCGCACCCACCTCAAAGAACTGCATTTGATGGCAGACGCGTTAATGAAGTACGAAACCATCGATGTCGGTCAGATCGATGCAATTATGGAAGGCCGCGAGCCTGATCCTCCCTCTGGCTGGACTGACAGCAGTGGTGGTGGCGGTGGTAACCCGGTTGGTGGTCTCGGAGCGAAGACAACCGATGAAGTGCCTGAGGCCCCGAAGACAGATGGCACGACAGACGGCACGCCACCCGTCGCTGACCCGGATCCGCTATCGTAAGTGATCGTAAAATATGGGTGTTAACGCCCGCCAGTGAGTTTGCTGGACTATAGATATGGTGTGATCAACGCCCGTCGATTCAACAAATCGGCGGGCGTTTATGTTTTAGGGCTGTGTTTTTTCTGCAGATTGCACAGAACTTGCGAGTGTCACCCGTTCGCGTGCGCCGGTATTTGTCACCTGCTGGCGCAGAAGTATGCTTTTTTAATTTAAATCAATAGTTTGGAGCCCGATCATGGCAAGAAAATATTTCGGAACTGACGGAATGCGAGGGCACGTTGGTACTGAACCAATGACCGCCGGTACCGTTATGAAGCTTGGTTGGGCGGCCGGTAAGGTTCTGGCAGATCAGGGAAATCGCGACGTCATTATCGGCAAAGACACCCGCGTGTCTGGTTACCTGTTCGAATCAGCGCTTGAGGCTGGTTTGTCTTCTGCCGGAATAAACGTTCGATTACTAGGGCCGATGCCGACACCGGCGGTGGCTTATTTGACGCGAACCTTCCGCGCGGCTGCCGGCATTGTTATCAGTGCTTCGCATAACCCTTATTACGACAATGGTGTGAAATTTTTCTCCGCAGAGGGCACCAAGCTGCCTGATGAAACAGAAGAAGCCATCGAGGCGATGATGGATATGGAGATGGAGACTGTCGATTCCGCTGATCTTGGTCGTGCCACGCGTATTGATGATGCACCCGGTCGTTACATCGAATTTTGTAAAAGTACCTTCCCGAGCGGCTTGCGTCTTAGCAATATGAAAATAGTTGTCGACTCAGCTAACGGGGCGGCATACCACATTGCCAAAGGTGTTTTTGAAGAGCTTGGCGCTGAAGTGGTGTCTATTGGTGCTGAGCCAGATGGTCTCAACATAAACCGTGATTGCGGCGCAACCTCTCCCGATTTGCTGCGTGCCCACGTATTAATGGAGCGCGCCGACGTCGGTGTAGCCCTTGACGGCGATGCCGATCGCCTGATTATGGTGGATCATCGCGGTGAAATTGTAGACGGCGACGAGCTACTCTACGTGCTGGTCAAATCGCGGTTGGACGGTGGCGAGAAAGTGCCTGGTGTAGCAGGTACATTGATGAGTAATCTGGGTCTTGAGCACGGGCTCAGGGAGCTCGGTGTGGAATTTGTGCGTGCCAAGGTCGGTGACCGGTACGTTCTGGAAGAACTGCGCAAGCGAAACTGGTCAATGGGCGGAGAGTCCTCCGGACATATCATTTGCCTGGATCGAACCACTACAGGTGACGGTCTGGTTGCGTCATTGCAGGTGCTGGCCTATATGCGGCAATCCGGTGAGCCGCTGGCGACGCTGCGCTCTGGTATGACGCGTTACCCACAGGTGTTGGTCAATGTGCCGCTGACTCAGCGCGAAGCGCTTAATGATAATCCTGAGGTAGCAAGTGTCGTAGCCGAAGCAGAGAAAGAATTGGGTGATGCCGGTCGTGTGTTGCTTAGACCGTCTGGCACAGAACCGGTTGTGCGGGTGATGGTAGAGGGGCGGGTGGCAAATGATGTTGAGAAAATATGCCACAGGGTTGCTGAGACCGTGGGTCGTGTACTGGGGTGATTTGATCGTCCTGGCGGCAGAATCAGGGGTCGTGATGTCAAATCGTGGCCCTGCCATATCATCCCCGTCAATGTAACGCGCAAATCTTCAGCCAAGCGTCTACAATAGGCGATTGTAACTCGATTGCATTTTGGCTGTGCGCAAGGTACGCTTGCGCGCTTTTGGGTGTGTTTTAAAGACACACAATAATAACCCGTCACGTTCGTGACCGAGAACTCCTCATGCGATTGCCCATTGTCGCTGGCAACTGGAAACTAAACTGTTCCAGAGAAAGCGCCAGCAGCCTTGCCCGTGAAGTAGCTGAAGTCCCTGTAGCAGGGGTTGAGGTCATCGTGTGCCCGGTAAGTGTACACCTGGCTGATGTGGCGCAGGTCGTCGCCGGCACTGACGTGGCGCTTGGAGCGCAAAATGCCAGCGCACAGGAAAGCGGTGCCTACACCGGTGAAGTCTCATCCACCATGCTCGCCGAATTCGGCTGTAAATATGTGATCATCGGGCATTCGGAACGAAGAAGCTTGTTCGGTGACAGCGAAAAATCCTGTGCTCAAAGGCATCAGGCGGTAAAAGAGGCTGGCCTGATACCTATATTCTGTGTAGGTGAGAGCCTTGAAGAGCGTGAATCCGGCAATACAATGACGGTAGTTAAAAGCCAGTTGCAGGCGTTATTTGACCTTGCCGGTCCCAAAGCCTTCAACAACGCAGTAGTAGCTTATGAGCCAGTCTGGGCGATCGGTACGGGTAAAACGGCGAGCCCGGATCAGGCGCAGGAAGTTCATCAGGCAATTCGGCAGTTTATTTTCGCACAGGATTCAGATAGTGCTAATGCGCTACGACTTCTCTACGGTGGCAGTGTAAACCCTGGTAATGCACAAGAACTTTTCGCCAAGCCGGATATTGACGGTGGTCTGATTGGTGGCGCGGCACTAAAGAGCAAAGATTTTCTGGCTGTGTGCAAAGCTGCAGCTCCAAACACTTAGATCGACTTAAAAAGCCGGTTAGATAATCAAACTTAAACTTCAGGTTAATGGAACAATTTACTGATGCAGACAATTGCTCTTGTAATACATGTATTTCTTGCGCTGGGCGTCATTGGTCTTGTGCTTATCCAGCATGGTAAAGGTGCTGACGCAGGAGCGGCGTTTGGTGGCGGTGGTGGCGGTGCATCCGGTACTGTATTTGGATCGCGAGGGTCGGGATCATTCCTGACTCGAATGACAACTCTTTTTGCACTGGCCTTTTTTGCCACAAGCATCCTGCTTTTCTTTTTAGCATCACAACGGACTTCATCAATTGGCAGTGTTGTCGATGATATAGATATCCCCGAGATTCAGGAGTCAGTGCAACAGCCTGCTATCGATTCTGATCTTCCGCCCACTCAGACTTCCACTCCTGAGGCGTCGGAGTCGTCAACAGAATCGCCGGCACCTGCAACAGAACCGGTTGTTACCGAATAGGTAACCTGGCTCAATACTTTCTTTATGTTCGGAGAAATAATTAAAATAAATCAGATGTTTTTGTTGCGTCTGGTTTAAAATACGACAGATAACAAGCGATTCAAATAAAAGCCGACGTGGTGGAATTGGTAGACACGCTATCTTGAGGGGGTAGTGGCGTGAGCCGTCCCGGTTCGAGTCCGGGCGTCGGCACCATTTGATGGATTGTTACTAGAGTATCTAACGCAGGTGATTGCCTGCTTCAAAAGGGACTGCAGCAGTCCACACGGCTGTTTAATAGCTTATTCGTAAGCGCGAGTTGTTCGCGCTGGTCATTAAACAAATATAAGGCTCGGTCACCCATCAGGGGTAAACAATGCTTGCAAATTATTTTCCCATACTAGTTTTTATCGGCATCGCGCTGGTGTTCGGCTCTGTGCTTTTACTGCTGGGTACGCTGATTGGTCCAACCGCCCCTAATACCGAGAAAAATTCACCCTACGAGTGTGGCTTCGAAGCATTCGAAGATTCCCGCATGAAATTTGACGTTCGCTACTACCTGGTGGCCATCCTGTTTATTATTTTCGATCTTGAAATTGCGTTTCTTTTTCCGTGGGCCGTGGTGCTTGATGAAATAAGCGTTGGTGCTTTTGCGGCCATGGGTGTGTTTCTGGGGATACTGGTTATCGGTTTTATTTACGAATGGAAAAAGGGAGCGCTGGAATGGGAATAGAAGCGGTTCTTGATAAAGGGTTTCTGACCACGTCGACCGATAAGCTGGTTAACTGGGCTCGAACCGGATCACTGTGGCCAATGACATTCGGTCTGGCTTGCTGCGCCGTTGAAATGATGCATGCCGGTGCAGCCCGCTATGACCTTGATCGTTTTGGAATTGTCTTCCGGCCCAGCCCCAGGCAGTCAGATGTCATGATTGTCGCCGGCACACTGGTTAATAAAATGGCGCCGGCGCTCAGAAAAGTATACGACCAGATGCCTGATCCCAAGTGGGTTATATCCATGGGTTCATGTGCTAATGGCGGTGGCTATTATCACTACAGCTATGCCGTTGTTCGTGGCTGTGATCGAATTGTGCCGGTAGATGTGTACGTGCCGGGTTGTCCGCCAACGGCGGAAGCATTGTTGTACGGCATTATACAGCTGCAAAATAAAATCCGGCGGCCTAACGTCATAGCGCGTAGCTGATGGCCACAATGATGAAAGACGAAAAAACACAGGCACTGGCGGCACTCATTAGCGATGCAGGCATTGATGGCATAGAAGAAGTCACTGTCGATTTCGGTGAGATTACCGCGGTTGTTGATGCAGAAAAACTGCTTGAAGTCGCCACTACACTGCGCGACACGCATCACTTTGAGCAACTGATTGATGTCTGTGCAGTCGATTACCTTCACTACGGTGTCGATGAATGGGAAACCGGTGGTTCCGGATTCAGTCGTGGTGTAAGTCCGACCGCCGTGGGGCGACTAAGCTTTGGCGATGAAGTAGCCGTCTTCGATGAAGATAAACCAAGGTTTGCAGCGGTCTATCATCTGTTATCCATAAAAAACAACAACAGGCTGCGGCTAAAAGTATTTGCGACGGATAATGAGTTTCCGGTGGTGCCGTCTGTGGTCAATGTCTGGTCAAGTGCCAACTGGCCTGAACGTGAGGCGTTTGACCTGATGGGTCTGCACTTTGACGGACATCCTGATTTACGTCGACTGTTGACTGACTATGGCTTTGTCGGTCATCCGTTCAGGAAAGACTTTCCGTTAATCGGCAATGTTGAGATGCGTTATGACCCTCAGAAGAAACGTGTAATTTATGAGCCGGTCACTATTGAGCCACGTGTCTTAGTACCACGTGTTATTCGCACTACTAAAAACGAAGCACCTGCAGCAGAAAACCCGGAAGCAGGTGCCGGCGCTGCAGAGAGTAAAAGCTAATGCCGGAAATTAGAAATTACACATTGAACTTCGGTCCTCAGCATCCGGCAGCGCATGGTGTATTGCGGCTTATCCTGGAGATGGATGGGGAAGTCGTTGATCGTGCTGATCCGCATATTGGATTGCTGCATCGCGGCACCGAAAAGCTCGCCGAAAGTAAACCGTACAATCAGACCATTGGCTACATGGATCGTCTCGACTACGTGTCTATGATGTGTAACGAGCACGGCTATGTAATGTCCATTGAAAAATTACTGGGTATTGAAGTGCCGGAGCGCGCTCAGTACATCCGCGTGATGTTTGATGAGGTTACCCGACTATTAAATCATTTGATGTGGATCGGTGCGCATGGACTTGACGTTGGTGCAATGTCGATGTTCCTCTACGCATTTCGTGAGCGCGAAGATTTAATGGATTGCTACGAAGCAGTCTCCGGTGCGCGTTTACATGCCACTTATTACCGCCCGGGTGGTGTTGCACGCGATCTGCCGGACACCATGCCTCAGTACGAAGCATCGCGTTTCCGCAGCAAGGCAGTTGCAGCAAAACAAAACGAAGTCAGGCAAGGCTCGTTGTTAGATTTTCTTGAAGATTTCACTGATCGTTTTCCCGGCTGTGTCGATGAATACGAAACACTGCTAACCGATAACAGAATCTGGAAGCAGCGGCTGGTGGGTATTGGTGTGGTCTCTCCTGAGCGCGCATTGCAATTAGGTTTTACCGGCCCGATGTTGCGAGGTTCCGGTGTCGAATGGGATCTTCGCAAAAAACAGCCATACGAAGTTTATGACCGTATGAAGTTTGAAATCCCGGTGGGCACGGAAGGTGATTGTTATGATCGGTATCTGGTGCGAATGGAAGAAATGCGTCAGTCAAATAACATTATAAAACAGTGCATCGCATGGCTACGCAACAACGCCGGTCCGATAATAACCGAGGATCATAAAGTCGCGCCGCCACGTCGCTCTGAAATGAAAGGCGATATGGAATCACTGATTCATCACTTTAAGTTATTCACCGAGGGTTTTTGTTTACCAGCCGGTGAAGCGTATGCGGCGGTAGAGCATCCTAAAGGTGAATTCGGCTGCTACTTGATCTCGGATGGCGCAAACAAACCTTATCGATTAAAAGTTAGGCCACCCGGTTTTTATCACCTGGCGTCACTTGATGAGATGGTTAATGGTCACATGTTGTCGGACGTCGTCGCCGTCATTGGAACACAGGATATAGTATTTGGTGAGGTGGATCGATGAGCGCCCCAAATGGAAAAAACGACGGCCACAACAACAATCCGGATAAAGGTAAAGTGCTTGACGCGCATTCAATTGAAGAGATTGACAGCTGGCTAAAGCGCTATCCGCCAGACCAAAAGCAATCTGCGGTGCTTGCAGCACTTCGTGCGGCACAACATCAAAATGATGGATTTCTCACCGTAGAGTTAATGGACGCCGTCGCTGAAAAACTCGATATGTCCAACATAGCGGTTTATGAAGTCGCTTCTTTCTATTCGATGTATGAAACCAAACCGGTGGGTAGGCACTGCATTGCAATTTGCACCAACATCAGTTGCATGCTGATGGGCAGTGAAACTATTGTTAATCATGTTGAAAAAAAATACGGCATCAAGCTGGGTGAGAGCACCGAAGACGGTAAAATCTATCTGAAGGTAGAGGAAGAATGCCTGGCCGGTTGTGATGGTGGCCCGATGATGCAGG
>CAKZVB010000125.1 GCA_937922015.1 uncultured Granulosicoccaceae bacterium | reverse complement strand
GAAGCTGACAAACCGATAGTCGAAACCGTACTCTGCTCTAGCGTGCCATCCCTGGCGTTTTTCGAAGCCAGTCCCTGGCTGTACGATTCACTTTTCAGCCAGCCTTTTCTGCAAGTTCAAAAGCCCGCCGGGTATTTTCCTCCATGTCCTGCGAACTGTAACCACCAACAGCGATCAGGGGTCCGGTTAAATCAACGTGCAACGCCAATTTCTTGTGCAAACGCTCGGAAGTTTCTTCGACGGAGTCCAGTATGACCACTGCACGCTGCAGCTGTGCGACTGATTCTACATCGGCAGAGCGACCTGCTGATCGTTTGCCAGCACGGTGCCAGTAATCGATAGCCTCATCATTCGATTTCGCTTCGGTAAAGTGCCAGGCAACCAGTTCAGGTGCGGCGTCGACCGTTTGTGGAAATTCATCAACCAATACATTGGCAATTGTCAGGTGATGTTCTTTTCGCACCTCACTAAGCATACTGTCATACACGGAGTCCTGTACCAGCGCATGTTTAAACGAATAGCTGATATTGCTGGTAGTACCTGCTTGAAACAATAATTCCGACAGGACTAATTGTTTCAGGCCCTGTTCAATAGTGCTGTGTGGTTTCTGCACTACCGACTCAAGCAACTCCAACGGGGTTTCCCGTCCGATCACCGCACAAAGCTGAATGATTTCTTTAGCCTGCGCACCCAGTCTGTCTATTCTTGACAGCAGCGATGCCTGCAGAGTCGCGGGAATATCTGCCTCGGCAATATCCAGCCCGCCCTCCACCAGTGACTTGGTCAATTCTTCTATATACAGCGGTATGCCATCTGTACGTGACACGATTCGTTGAATTACATCATCGGCGACAAATTCACCGGCTATCGCACGCACGATGGCGGCGCAGTTTGATCTACCCAGTCGGTTGAGCTGCAGTGAAGAAATATTATTAAAACCAAGCAGCCCCGGCTGCCAGGCTGGTCTGTGACTGACAACAATCAATACCCTGGAAGACTGTACCCGCCCAATGACCAACTCCAGAAATTCCTCAGTGGCGGTATCGATCCATTGGGTATCTTCGATCAGAAACATAACCGGTTGGCGTTCCGAAAGAGCCAGCACCTGATTAGCCAATATTTCAAGAGTGCGGGATTTTATCTCTTGTGGTGACTGAGTCAATGCACCGTATCGGTGTTCGAAGGGAATCGAAAGCAGGTGTGCATAAATCTGCGCATCGGCCATCTCCTGATTGCCGGATATTTGCAACAACGTCTCCAGCTTATCGAGTTTGATATCGGGTGAGTCTTCTGATTCAACACGCGCCACACGCTGCAGCTGCAGAATCACCGGATAAAACGCACTGGTGATGTGGTGTGGCGAACACTGGTAACGCATCGCGACATGCTGATCACTTGTGACTTCGTGTCGCAGAGCTTCAATTAACCTGGACTTGCCAATACCGGCTTCACCCGATATAAAAACCGCCTGCCCCTCACCACCACAGGCCAACTGCCAGCGATCAAGTAACAACATCAACTCGGTGTGGCGACCCACCAGGGGATTCAGTGTGGCGCCACGACTGGACTCAAATCGACTTTCAATAGCGCGCAGACCCGAAACCTCCCACACAGTGATGGCGTCATCGAATCCCTTAATAGCGTGCTGCCCCAGATCTTTGAAGGAAAAACCACCACCGGCCAGCTGCATGGTGGTTTCTGACACCACGACAGAGCCGGGCTGCGCCAGCGATTGCAATCTTGCCGCAAGGTTTGGAGCTTCACCGACCACGGTACGCTCTGTGGCCGGACCACTGCCGAGCAGATCTCCAACAATAACCCGCCCGGTGGCAATACCAACCCGCACTGAATTTGTTTTCGCCCCCATACACGCATCAATCACAGCAAGACCGGCGGTGACGGCACGTTCAGCATCATTTTCATCGGCTTTGGGATAGCCAAAATAAACCAGCACCCCGTCACCCATAAACCGTGCTACAAACCCGCCCAGCGGCTCAACGGCTTCAACACAGGCTCTTTGATACCGACTGATAATGGCGCGCAGTTCTTCAGCATCTACACGCCTGGAAAGCTCTGTTGACCCAACCAGATCACAGAACATCACCGTGAGCTGGCGAAATTCGGCCTCTACTTTCGGCGTGGAAAAGCCTTGCGTGGCTGCACTTTGCGCAGGCGTGGTTGAGCCCCGATTGTCGGTTGCGGCAGGAACCGCAGCCGCCTGTGGCAATTGTGCTATTGCTGCCAGTAACTTTTTGCGCTCACCCAGGCTGGATATTCCAAGATCTTTCAGATCTTCGTTGTTCAGCTCCGGCAGAATATCCCAGTCGATGTCGTTGTCGACAAACACCTGAGTAAGCTTTTCAAACCCTGCCTCAGCAAGCCACAACCGAACATCTTTTGACAAAATAGCCTCCTGCTTGATGAATTCCGAACGCAGTAGAATCGGATAAATCTACTGTATCGGAACGCGCTGTTTTTCACAGCGCATGATGCCAATCCATCTGACATTTTTTTATTAAATAGTTTTACAACACAAAATACCAGAACTTACGGCATAACCCCGTTGTTATACGCTATCTTACTCCAGTGATCCCAAAACGCGTAGCGTCATCACCGGGCTCAACGGACTTGATTCAGAAAACCAATATTAACACCTGCCTTCCGCTGCACTTTACAAAGGGCCAGCTCGTGAGCTTAGTCCGCGCTCCGGTTCTTTTTAACAGTGACTGGTTCCGGGTAAGGCACCGGTTACCCGGCTCCCTCGCCACTGATCCGGACGCACAGATTCCCTCATACGATTCCTTCGTTGGCTAACCTTTGATAGGCAGGCCCGTCAGGTGACAGTCCGACTAGCGAAAAACTGTTGTTACTTTCAGCATCAGATAAGCACCTCCTCTTTACACAAGCGCCAAATCCTTTTCACGAATCGTCACAACCGTTGCAAACTGTTTGTTTTTTTACTTATTACCCTTTTCGAGCCTTGCCCGGAAGTGGGTAAAGCCCGGAAAGCCGAATGCGTATCTAATTGAATTTAGACGTTAATACTTTGATGCCCGCCAATCCGAATGCAACCGCAAAAATACCCTCGAACCATCGACGCGTGCTTTGGTATTTTTGAACCATGCCGACATTTGAAAACAACAAGGCATATCCGTGGAAAACAAGAAAACTCTGTATTCCAACTGAAACAATCACCACAACTAAGGCCCAGGCAGACGCCCCCGGCGGGACTCCCATCGAAAACAAAGCACCAAAAAACAATATTGCTTTTGGATTAGTTAAGTGAATTCCAAGACCGTGTAAATAGCATTTGCTCAGCGACTGACTATCAATTTTCCTCATTACAGAGTTTGAATTTTCAGATAAGGCAGATCGCGCTGACATATATGCCAGGTACAGTAAGTAGCAAGCACCTAAATATCGAATCACCTCAAACGCCCACGCGTTTGCCAGCATGATGGCTCCAAGCCCCAGCGCAGCAGAAATCGACCAGATCCAAGACCCGGTTGTTACCCCCGAAGCTAACGCAAGTCCCTTTTGGCGGCCACCGCTCATTGCCGTTCCTGCAATCGCAAGCGTAGCGGGGCCCGGGCTTCCCATAGCCAAAAGTGCAGCGATCAGAATTACCGGAAGATTGACTTCATCGATCATGATTAGGTCCTGATGTAGTTAGTGCCTGCACTAAAAGCATTTATAGAATATTGGCAGCTTTTTCAAAACTAACGGTATTAATAAGCATCAAATGGATGCTCGTACATTAGCATATACTGCCCGAACGAATGCTCTTGCCGCTGACCTTTTAATTGATTACTGCGATGCGCAAAGAGCGCCTGCAAGCCCCAGTGTTCCTTAAATCTGACTTGAAAGCCGTACTGAAACTCATTGACAATCGGTTCTTTCGGTACCGTGTGTGTATCACTGCTAAACAGGCGCCCATCCAGAGAAAAATCCCGGAACACCCATCGATTCTGATGACCGACAAACCCGTAAAGGTGCCAGCGAGGATCATCATCAGGTTCTTCCGCCCGCTCTGCCGGCACTACAAAGTCCGGATCCATCGCCTCTTCCGCGCTTAACGGTGGTGGCATCGCTTCGAATGGCTCGATAATAGAAGACTGGTGATAACCTCTGGGCAAGTTCAATCCCACTCGCAGCGTCACTCCTGCATCGATGCCGGAATAGATATTACCCAATGAGGCTTTGATGTTGGTCATGACATCAACGCCCCACCGTTCACCTATCAGTGCCAGCACACGGTTTCGTTGCTCAACACCCAGGGTCGCACCCACAACCTGCCCGATTTGCAAACCCCACCCCTCAGGAATGGTGAGGTTACGAGCTTCGTGCACGCCGGTATGAAGTTCTTCTGCCAATGACCCATTGCCGGTTAACCCCACCTTTGCTGTGACCGAGCGTCGCATATCAGTGGTCCAGTCATATTCCTGACCATAGTGGTTATGCACTGCACCCTGCAAAAATAAAAAACCGGCGTAGGGCCGGTCAAGACGCAGCGGCCTGCCATTTCGATCGATTTCATCAAGCGAACTAAGAGACACATCGTCCGGTGTATAGAAAACCTGACCCAGACCATATTCCAGCGTCATTGGCACCGGGTAGGCATTGTCACTCCACTGAAAAATATTCAGTTTATCAACAAGCTCATTGTCACCCTTCCAATAGGCCCTGGAGGGAGTGGCAATCAGGGATAGGCCGCTGGTGTAATTCGCGTCCGGTCTTTCAACCGGGTGATAACTGTCATTCTCGGTCAGGAAGCGGTAGCTGTGCTTTCCTGAACACCCTGCCACCAGCACCAGCAGACAAAGCAGACTCAGCCAGCTTAAACGGTTGCCTTTAGTACTGAGCGGCGTTAACCGTATGTTCCTACCTCCGATACCTGCACATCGGTCACCATGACAATTCATAAATTCCATTTCCTGTTCACTCACCAACTACTGTACGTTTTCCCGGCATTTTAGCAAATCGAATTTAGCATGCTGCCGCTACGGGAAAGCAAATAAAAAGGCGAGCACGTGGCTCGCCTTTTCCTGAAAGTTATTGTTCGTCCTAATCTACCGACAAGGTTAAATTGTATTGACCTCCGCGCCCTGTCGATAACACGGTAAATCCATATTCACCCGTATCAACCGGTAAACTGATTCTTGCCACCCCATGCTCTGAATGCACTTGAGCAATCTCAAGCCATTCATCAGTTTTTTCATCATGGCGATCAAGGTATAACATAAAGTCACGATTATCCGGCACAGTTAATATTGCGTTCAGTGTCCCTTGTGGTAACTCGATAGTTTGTTGCCCATCAGGTAAATCCGCCTGATCACCCCACCCGGCCAGAGTTCCGCTGAATGCAGGCAGCTCACCTTCTATAGTGTTATTGTCATCACCACTGACCGCCAGCGTTTGACTGACCTCGGTATAGTCACCAAGGGTTGACACATGACCAACACTGACTGTGTATTCACCGGGATTATCATACTGATAATCCACCTCACGACCCTCACCTCCCCAGCCATCACCGAAATCCCAAAAGTATTCTCCGGCACCGAATGCATTTGCGGTCATAATGCATTGTAGATTCTCACACACAAGCTCAATATTTTTCTCTGCTATTGGTGTGTCTGTTGCGGGAATCTGGGGTGCATCAGGTGCATCGGGGGCTTCATTAGCTTGATAGGGAGTAATATCGGCATACCCGGATATCCAATCGGCGTAACTTGATACTCGTGCATATACGCCGGGCACATTGGCAAGACCACATTCCTCCCCGAAACTCACCACGCCAGCCTGAACATACGATTGACCACGAGTCACAAAAAGCGGCCCGCCACTATCGCCATAGCAGGAATCTTTATCACCTCTGGCGGTACCGGCACAAACCATAGCATCTTCCACAATTTCGCCGTCATAGGCACTGGTGCACTGCTGATGCGCAACTATGGGCATAGTGCTCTCGCGAAGCTCATTAGTGGCCGGACCATTCTCTGAGATCTGCCCCCAACCGGTGACTGTGGCATTTTCACCAACATCCGGCACCGGATTATTGCGACCTGGCAGCAGAATCGGTGTGACATTACTCTTACCTTCCAGTTGCAACAGTGCCAGATCAGGATAACCCTGACGCTGATAGTCCGGATGTTCAATGATGCGGGAAACATTAAAAGTCTGCCCACCGGATTCGCTTAGGTCACGCTGCCCTATCAATACACTAACGCCACGCGCTTGCACATTTTCGATGCAATGCGCAGCGGTTAGTATCCATTGACTGGCGATTAGTGATCCACCGCAAAACTGCCCCTCAGAAGGATTCGCAGAACTTCGATTCATTACCGCCACCATCCAGGGGAACTTATTGTTGGTCACCTCGGTTCCACCGACTACTCTGGGTTCTCTGTCCGGAGAGACCAGGATATCGGCCGCAGAGGCTGTTGCGCTAACAGGGTCACTATTATCAGACTGACTGCCGCAAGCGCTAAGCCCCAGAGCGCTTAGTGTTATCAGGGTATAGATAGATGTTTTCATGTAGTTGCTCTCGCTGTTGTAGGTGCGATTAAACTTTACGACCAGAGCCAGGCTTTCTCTGTGGGACATCTGTATGCACTTCGTAGGCTCAGAGTGCTGCAACGTACACAAGCCAATTTCACTGATACAAAACTTATACATAAGTCTGGTATAGCGCCGCACCCGGCAGACGATATTTAGGCTATTATGAGAAAACACGCGGGGTTACAGATCACTCGCATAATTTGCCGCCAAATCTGCAAGCAATACTTCATGTCTACAGAATCACAAACCATACTGCTGGTAGATGACGATGAATCGTTAAACCGTCTGGTGCATCAATATCTGGAAGGTCAGGGCTTTCATGTGGTCGTCGAAACTGATG
>CAKZVB010000124.1 GCA_937922015.1 uncultured Granulosicoccaceae bacterium | reverse complement strand
ACGATGATGTGTTCATGATTGACCAAATGCCCAAATAAATAGTTCCAAACACTGATTTAGGCATTTTTTTAAAATAGTAGTGTGTCTATTCACCATCAGACAGAAATATTAGTGCACAACTCGCCTGATCAAGTTCGGCGCGTGGCGAGCCACGTTTCTCGCTCGATCCGATGACTTGTTTTGCACCTCTGTTTGATCAACCTGGTCGCTGAATGGCGCATTGTTGGTAACAGAAAGGCTCATGAATAACGCTGGCTGGTATATCGTAAATTTCTTTTTGAAGAATGTCGCAACTCAGATAAGTTGATGTCCATCAATAGTCATTCCGAGCTTAAAATCCGAAAATAGACGACTGTTTTAAATCTGTTAACCCCGCTATTATTGTCGCAGCATCGCAAAAACCATCTCACTACTATGGTGTTGATTTTAATCCGATCATAATCTGGAAGCGTGAAATGGCTGATATGAGCTGCGTTAGTTTGCGGGTGTGACTCGCTAACACGGCAGCAATAACTAATTGAGAAAAGTATTATGGGACTTTTACAAAACGGCCAATGGGTTGATCAGTGGTATGACACAGCTTCCACTGGTGGTCGCTTTGAACGCAAGTTACCCCGGTTTCGCAATTGGATCACCGCCGATGGTTCGGCTGGACCCACTGGTGAAGCAGGCTTTAAAGCGGAATCAGGCCGGTATCATCTCTATGTTTCACTGGCTTGCCCGTGGGCGCATCGTGTCTTAATTTTCCGTGCTCTTAAAGATCTTGAAGACATGCTTCCGGTGTCTGTTGTGCACTGGTTTATGGCCGATAAGGGGTGGACATTTCAACCCGGTGACGGTGTGATACCTGATGCCGTTAACAATTCCGACTACATGTATCAGGTGTATACGGCGGCAATGCCGGATTATTCCGGTCGAGTGACCGTGCCGGTGATATGGGACAAGCACAACAACACCATCGTATCAAATGAATCGCCTGAGATAATACGTATGCTTAACTCTGCGTTTGATGGTGTTGGCGCTGCGTCCGGTGATTACTACCCGCAAGCGTTGCGCACAGAGATTGATAACGTAAACGAACGTATTTACGAGTCAGTTAATAACGGTGTCTATAAATGTGGTTTTGCCACCACGCAGGAGGCCTATGAAGAAGCGGTTGTGCCGTTGTTTGACACACTCGACTGGTTGGATAATCGCCTGGCAACTCAGCGCTACCTGACCGGAAATACAATTACAGAGGCGGACTGGAGACTGTTTACCACTCTGGTTAGATTTGATCCGGTTTATGTTGGTCACTTCAAGTGTAATATCAGACGCATTGTTGATTACCCGAATCTATCTGAGTACACACGTGATCTATATCAACAGCCGGGCATTGCCGCCACGGTAAATATGCAACATATAAAGAATCATTACTACGCAAGCCATGAGTCGGTCAATCCGACACGGATTATACCCATGGGGCCGGAAATTGATTTCACCGAACCTCATAGCCGTGGGCGGTTCGGTTAGATACAGATATGAAGGGCTTGCTGTTGTCAGTTGTGTGGTCCGAGAGTTTCCAGTTGTTGAAAAAATACAATACCGCAGTATGGGTTGGCGATGGACTTCGTATAAGGTCCATCGCACTGTTGTAGTGTTACACAGGTGCTTTGGTAAATCGCAAATAGGGAAACACGGCGTTAAATGCACCAAATCTGGCTGTCGCGTCAGCATCGCTGACGGTAGGCGGGATAATTACATCCTCACCGGGTTGCCAGTTTGCGGGCGTGGCAACACCTTTCGATGCTGAAGTTTGTAGTGCGTCCAGTGCTCGCAAAATTTCTGCGAAATTTCGTCCCACTGTCATTGGGTATGTCATCGTAAGCTTCAGTTGTTTGTCCGGACCAATAATGAATACGGATCGTACGGTGGCGCTATCGGCCGGCGTCCGCCCGTCGGGCAGATAGGCCTCTGCAGGCAGCATATCGAAAAGT
Source organism: uncultured Granulosicoccaceae bacterium (assembly GCA_937922015.1). Classification (GTDB taxonomy): domain Bacteria; phylum Pseudomonadota; class Gammaproteobacteria; order Granulosicoccales; family Granulosicoccaceae. The sequence continues at coordinate 4,812 of CAKZVB010000124.1, read as the reverse complement.
TTTGATATTTTTAAGTCGACGTCCGCGATGATCGGAAAGCCAGCTTTAGCTTTGGCAAATGATTCGATATCCTGTTTCCAGTTTTTGTGATCTTCAGCGCTATCTACAGATACACCAATAACTTTCGTATTGCGCTTTTCCCATTCGTCTGCCAATTGAGAGACGGCACCGAATTCCGTAGTGCACACCGGGGTAAAGTCTTTGGGGTGGGAAAAAACAATGGCCCAGCTGTCGCCCATCCATTCGTGCAAGTTAATCGTGCCCTGATCCGTCTCTGCGGTGAAATTCGGCACGGTTTGGTTGATTCTAAAGCTCATAATATTCTCATGTTATCGGGGTTGTGAGAGGATATATGGGCTATATCTCGCTGATGCAATGGTTCTCAATACACTCCTGTCGAGTCGACCATCGCATAGAATTGTGGTGAATCATCGTTACAGGAAAAATTGTTGTGGATGATATAGCATTGATCCATTCAACCCGGTAAGCATAAAAACAGATGGATTTTCAACTGACAGATAAGGTAGCGCTGGTCACCGGCGGTAGTCGCGGGATCGGCCGGGCGGTAGCGCTATTGCTGGCAGAGCAGGGAATGCATATCATAATTTGCGCACGCACACGCGAAAGTCTCGATCGCACCGCACGTGATATCTCAGATATGGGGGTGACCTGCCATGCCTACCAGGCAGATGTCAGTCGTGTTGAAGATATCGACCAGTTGGTTCGTCGGGCCGCCGATGAAGCCGGTTCAATTGATGTGCTGGTCAATAACGCGGTGACCTCAACAAGCGCCCGTTTCGATGAATTAACGGATGATCAGTTTCAATATCATATCGATGTAAAGCTAATGGCGTACATTCGCATTGCGCGATTGGTGTTTCCCTATATGAAAGAGAAGTCATGGGGACGTATTGTTAATATTGGCGGAATGACAGCGCGTGTGGTAGCGCCGCTGCGAATGACTAATGGTGTTGTCAACGCAGGCGTGGCAAATTTTACCAAGCAATTTTCCGGGTATGCCGCTGCATCAAAGGTAACCGTCAATTGTGTGCATCCGGGCTATACCACCACTGAACGTGTGCAACAGATTTTTCAGCGTGAAGCAAAAGAGACAGGTGATGATCTGGCCACTGTTGTGGCCCGACGAACTGCAGATATACCGCTGGGCAAATTGGTTCAGCCTGACGATATTGCCGCCGCCGCATTGTTTTTCTGCACACCGATGGCACAGATGATTACCGGACAATGTATCGCTGTTGATGGTGGCTCCGGTACTTCTATCTCTTATTGATTGTTCTCGCAGGGCTGGATTAAGTGCCGGATTATAAATGCTTGTCAGGCTATTTCTGTCCTGAAGCGTTTCGCTGAAATTCGTTGTGCTCGCGCCAGGGCGACCTGGTCAACGTGGATGGGATGGGCTCGTTCGTTGTCATGTCACAACACTGAGGGAATTATTTTTTCTGTTATCGGTCTTATGTTTTCCGGTAGCATTGACTATCCAGAATTGAAACCCGCTTCGACAGCTACTCTGGCGCGAGGGAGGGTTGCCGAAAAACAGAATTTACGGAGAAACGTATGATGAATTTACGACTGAAGAAAGCCGCAGCACTTGGCTGTCTGTGTCTGGGAGCAGGAGGGTTGTCTGTCAGCACAAGCTTGCTGGCGCAAGATTCAGATATGTCTTTTTTTATTACCAGTGTCGGCTCGGGAAAGGGCGCTGATCTTGGTGGGCTGGAAGGTGCAGATGCCCATTGCAATGAGTTGGCCGCGGCTGCTGGTTCTGAATCGAAAGACTGGAAAGCCTACTTGAGTGTTAATGCAAAAATACAGCGCGGCGATGACGGGGCGAAGGTTATACCCGGTGTTAACGCACGCGATCGTATTGGTAACGGCCCCTGGCACAATGCTAAAGGCGACCTGATTGCCAGCAATATTGACGAGCTGCATTCGGACAAGAACAACATCTCAAAAGAAACCGGCCTGGATGAAAATGGCAACATGGTAAATGCTCGCGGTGACAAGCCCAACAAGCATGACATACTGACTGGCTCAGACCCACTGGGTATGTATTCAACTGCCGGGGGCGATACGTCCTGTAATGGCTGGACCAGCAGTGCTGAAGGCTCCGCTATTGTAGGTCACCATGACAAACTTGGTTTGAGCAATGATCGGCACATGGTTTCCTGGAACTCCGCTCACGGTAGTGCCGGTTGTGGTGAAGATGCGCTGCCGCGCACAGGTGGTGCTGGTTTGTTTTATTGTTTCATCGCAAAGTAAACATTCCAGTTGAAAAGTAACACGAACCAATGCGCACAATCCGGCGCATTGGTACTGCCGCATACGCTGTAGCGCTGTAACCTCTGGATAGAATGTCCGGGCTGCTAACCTCTTAAGGCAGGCGTACCGATATGATAGGTCCGCTTTCCACCAGGTCGACAACAATGGCTTGCGTATCACTCTGACTGGCTTCCAGATCACGGATTTTAATTTTTACGTTGTCGTTGTCCGCGGGTAGTGGGACACGCAGCATCGTGATGAATCGTGGCAGGCTTTGCCAGCTGCGGGTGTCAGCTTCTTCCAGTGCGAAAAACAACGCGCGTGCAAGTCCTCCCGCAAATTCATCTTTTTCCGAGATTGCTTCTGCCACCGCTTCCTTTGCCACTGCTCTGATCAGTGTTCTTGTGGCAGTGGCTACGCCGCGTTTATTTAAAGATTCAGAAACCAGTATTCCCAGATCACTGCTGATCGGATGGCAGTCGCAGGAAGCGCCATTTACGTGAATCTCCAATCTGGGGGCTGAAACACTATTAACATAGTACTGGGGGAAAGATAGTCTCGCGTAGTCATCTGCGATAATACTCCCTGAAACCTTATGTGGAATTCTACCGCTTGATATAAATACGATTGCTTCGTTGTTTTTGGTCAATGAATGACTGGCTGATTCGCTGGCTGCGGTGTTTATGCGCTGTGTTATTTCGCGAACATCATTGGTGAAACCCAGTCGCTGCGCCTGCGCTAACAGTAGGTGATCTATACCGTTGTAACTCTCCGGCTGCTCTTTGTGCAGTGCATCTGAAAGCTTGCGGTTTACGATGTAGGAGTCATTCAACTGTCCGGCTGCTTCGAAACTCAAACCGATCAGTGCTCTGGTAAAGACATCGCTTTGCAGTACTTCAGGGTGGTTGTCTATAAGCCTCAGCGCCTGGCGCGCTTCAACGGCGGCGCTGTCATATTGACTGGTAATAAGGAAATTCATCATCAGGTAACTGTGAACCCAAAGCTGCTCACTGTACTCGCCACTGTAGCTGCCGGCCCAGTCATTTGCCAGCAGCGCACGGCCCTCGTCACGAAGGCTGAGATAGTCGTTTTGAGTCAGATAACGACTGGCGGCCAATAGCTCTTTGGTGCTGTTTTCGTAGTCCCCCGAGTCGTGAAGTATCAGGCCTTTTTCAAGCCAGTAAAGGAGTCGGTCTTTAGCGTCTACGACTTCAGTACTTGATAACGTTTCGATGGCCGCTGCAGCATCGCCCTGCTGATACTGCAGGCGCGCCTGATGCAGCGCTATTGTTGAGCTACAGCCCGACAATAACACCACGCACAACAGCACCAGACAGCCAGTGAGCTGTTGGCAGAGATGATCGGCACGAGACATGAAATTACCAGCGAGGTTACGCGTCGGATTACCAGCCAATTATTGGTCGCGAGGACTCGCGTGCAATTTCTACTTTGTCCGCCCAGCTGACGGCACCGGTTTGTGTGTCGGTCAGTTCAAGGTTCAGGCTGTAGTGAACCAGCTTCTTTTTATTCAACCGGAACTGGCGGGGCTGATCTTTGACAATGGATCGCAGTGTGCCTGCCAGTATGTAGTCAGCGCCCAGTTGTCTGCCTTCTGCGATGCGTTGAGAGGGGGCGACAGCGCCTGTTTTCTGAAATCCGGTTTCAGATTGAATGTTAGCCCGCTGCGATTCATTGATTAACTGATACTTGCCGGACTGGACCAGCACAAGGCGAATGTCGTCGCTGATACCACCGGTATTAATGTGTTCTGATGTTTCGTTGCCAATGCCATAGCTGATTAACACCGGCCGGCTGTTGTTCAGATCAACGTAATCCAGCAGATTCTGACTCAGGTGATTGACGATTTGCTTTTTGTCTGAGAAATCGTAACTGGCGTCGTAGTGAATACTGGAGTCGGGATCGATGTCACGCGTGGTGGCGCATGCTGAAATACCCAGACTGACCCCCAGGGCAATGCTGGTGAGCAGGCTAAAGCGTCGAGCGTTACGGATAAAATAAGACATGAATATATATCTCCATCGGATTTATAAACTGGTATAGCACTATAGTGAAGCCGAATATGTAACAAAATTCGCAATAATCTATGTATAAGGGCAACCAGACTATCTCACATAGCCGGTTCTATTCATAAACCGGGCCTCTATTGATGTGGTTTCGTTAAGTCTGTCCTGAAACCGTTTATACAACACCGGTGAGCGAAGCTACGCGAGATAATTGACTGACAGCTGAACAACAAGCGGATGTTACGCATTTATCTGAGCTGGCTGTCTTTGCTGCCGCGGCGGTTATAGCTGCTGTGGGCGGTTTGCTCATCGAGTTGCTGCTGGCACTTAACACACAGCCTGACACCGGCGACTGCCTGGCGGCGCGCCTGCGGAATTTCTGCATTGCACTCTTCGCAATGGGTCAGGCTTTCACCTTTGGGTAACAGCTTGCGCGCCCGCTCTACGGCGTCCTGTACGTTTGCATCGATCTGATCCTGAATTGCGCCGTCTTTTGACCATCCGCCTGCCA